>JBKCTS010000216.1:0-4255 GCA_046318695.1 Acidovorax sp. | reverse complement strand
AAGCCAGCCCGTGTGGTAGGCCAACAGTGAATACGCGGCAGCGTGCGACTTGTTGAAGCCGTACCCTGCGAACTTCTCCATCAGGTCGAAAACCTCGTCGGCTTTGTCCTGAGAGATGCCCTTTTCCGCCGCACCCTTGCGAAAAATGGCGCGATGCTCGGCCATTTCTTCGGCCTTTTTCTTGCCCATGGCCCGGCGCAGCATGTCCGCGCCTCCCAGGCTGTAGCCGCCCAGCACCTGGGCCGTCTGCATCACCTGCTCCTGGTACACCATGATTCCGTACGTTTCGGCAAGCACCTTCTCGACCAGCGGGTGCGGATACTCCACCACCTCCTTGCCGTGCTTGCGGTTCACGAAGCTGGGAATCAGGTCCATGGGACCAGGCCGGTACAGGGCGTTGAGCGCAATCAGGTCCTCCAGTCGACTGGGCTGCGCCTCCTTGAGCATGCCCTGCATGCCGCGGCTTTCAAACTGGAACACCGCCTCGGTCTTGCCCTCGGAGAAAAGGCGGTAGGTGGGTCCATCGTCCAGCGGGATCGACTCGAAGGTGAAGTTCTCCTGACCCTTGTGGCGCTTTCTGATGAATTCGCGTGCTATCTCCAGGATGGTGAGCGTGGCCAGCCCCAGAAAATCGAACTTGACCAGACCAATGGCCTCCACATCATCCTTGTCGTACTGGCTCACGGCCGAGTCGCTGCCCGGTTGCTGGTACAGCGGACAAAAGTCTGTGAGCTTGCCCGGGGCAATGAGCACCCCGCCGGCGTGCATGCCGATGTTGCGGGTCATCCCCTCGAGCTTCTGCGCCATCTCGATGATGGTCTTGACGTCTTCTTCCTTTTGCACCCGCTCGGCCAGCAATGGTTCGAGCTCCAGGGCGTAGTTGTTCTTGTCGCCCTCCTTCTTGACGGCAGGCGGGTAGGCCAGCGTGTACGACATGCCCGGCTTGGCCGGAACCAGCTTGGAGATACCGTCACAGAACGTGTAGCTCATGTCCATCACCCGACCCACATCGCGGATGGCAGCCTTGGCCGCCATGGTGCCAAAGGTGGCGATCTGGCTCACGGCGTTCTTGCCGTACTTGTCCTTCACGTAGTCGATCACGCGGTCACGGTTGGACTGGCAGAAATCGATGTCGAAGTCGGGCATGGACACCCGCTCCGGGTTCAGGAAGCGCTCGAACAGCAGGTTGTATTGCAGCGGGTCCAGATCGGTGATTTTGAGCGCGTAGGCCACCAGCGAACCGGCACCGGAGCCCCGCCCAGGCCCCACCGGGCAGCCGTTGTTCTTGGCCCACTGTATGAAGTCACCCACGATCAGAAAATAGCCCGGAAATCCCATCTTGAGGATGGTCCCGATCTCGAACTCCAGGCGCTCCAGGTAGCGGGGCCGCTGCGCATCGCGCTCGGCAGGGTTTGGATACAGCGCGGCCAAGCGCTCTTGCAGCCCCTCGAACGAGGCCAACCGGAAATACTCGTCAATTGGCATCCGGTTGGGCGTTGGAAAGTCAGGCAACTGCGGCTTGCCCAGCACCAGCGTCAGGTTGCAGCGCTGGGCGATTTCCACGGTGTTGGCAATGGCCGAGGGTACATCGGCAAAGAGCGACTGCATCTGCGCCGACGACTTGAAGTACTGCTCACGCGTGAACTTGCGCACACGGCGCGGGTTGGCGAGGATTTCACCCTCGGCAATGCATACGCGCGCCTCATGCGCCTCGTATTCATCAGCAGTCGCAAACTGCACTGGATGGGTTGCCACGACCGGCAGGTTCAAACGCGCTGCCAGCTGGGCTGCAGCCACCACATGGCTCTCGTCGTCCACGCGGCCAGCGCGCTGCAGCTCAATGTAGAACCGGTGGGGAAAAATCCGAGCCAGGCGCAGCGCCACATCGGCGGCGAGCTGATCGTCACCCTTGAGCAGGGCCTGCCCTACCGGCCCGGCTTGCGCGCCCGCCAGCGCAATCAGGCCTTCGCCCAATTCCTCAAGCCAGGCCCAGGGGCAGGCCGCCACGTTCTTCACGACGTTACCGGTCCAGGCCCGCGCCAGCAGTTCAGACAGGTTCAGGTAGCCCTGCCGACTCTGCACCAGCAAGATGATGCGGGAAGGCGCCGCGCCGGCCTCCCCCTGCAGAAACACCTCGGCCCCCAGGATCGGCTTGACGCCCTTGCCGCGCGTCTCCTTGTAGAACTTGATGGCACCAAAGAGGTTGTTGAGATCGGTGATGGCCAGCGCGGGCTGGCCGTCCCTGGCGGCGGCCTTGGCCACCTCATCGATGCGGTTGGTACCGTCAACGACGGAAAACTCGGTGTGCAGGCGCAGATGAACGAACATGGCTGCATTGTAGAAAGCATGGCAACCCGCGGTCCCCATGCCGGGAAAGCTTCCGCAGTGGGTGCGCGCCGTACAATCTGCGCTCAAGGCCTATGGCTGGCCACGGGAGCAGTTCAACGCGCCCCGGGGCGTTCCGAATCTCATTTGCTGAAAGCTGCTTGCGATGTTGCGTGCCCCACTGCCTCTCGTCTTCGCCCTGCTCGTTGCCGGTCTCCTGACGGCCTGCTCCAGCACTGTCGAGGACAAGACGGCCGGCTGGAGCCCCAAACGCATCCACACGGAAGCCCGCGACGAAATGGATAGCGGCGCCTACGACAAGGCTGTGCCGCTGTTCGAGAAGCTCGAAGGCCGGGCGGCGGGCACCCCTTTGGCGCAGCAGGCGCAAATCGACAAGGCCTACGCACAGTACAAGGCGGGCGAAAAGGCCCAGGCCATAGCGACTTTGGACCGCTTCATGAAGCTGCACCCCGCCAGTCCCGCGCTGGACTATGCGCTGTATCTCAAGGGCCTGGTCAACTTCAACGACAACCTCGGGCTTTTTTCGTTCATTTCACGCCAGGACCTGTCCGAGCGCGACCAAAAAGCCGCCAAGGACTCTTTCGAATCCTTCAGCGAACTCGTCACGCGCTTTCCGGATTCGCGCTACGCCCAGGACTCCCGCCAGCGCATGACTTACATCGTCAATTCGCTGGCTCAGTACGAAGTGCATGTGGCGCGCTACTACTATCAACGCGGCGCTTACGTGGCGGCCATCGGCCGCGCACAGGTGGCCCTGGCCGACTACCAGGGCGTGCCCGCGCTGGAGGAAGCCCTGCACATCCTCATCCGCTCGTACGATGCGCTGGGCATGACCCAGTTGCGCGATGACGCCCGCCGCGTCATGGATGCCTCCTATCCGCAGAGCGAATATGTGCACGGCGGCTTCAAGGGCAAGACTGATCCGTGGTGGAAGTTCTGGTGAGGGCCAGCAGCGCTTGCTCGAACGCGGCTTCGGAATCCAGGCGCGCCATGGGCGGCAGTGTCGACAACAGTCTCTTCCCGTAACCCATACTTACTAAGCGCGTATCGCCCACGACCAGGATGCCCCGGTCGGTTTCGCGCCGTATCAGCCGTCCCGCTCCCTGCTTGAGGGCCACCGCGGCCTCGGGCAGCGAGTATGCCGTGAACGGCTTTTTGCCCGCCTTCTCGAGTTGCAAGCTGCGCGCCTGCACCAACGGGTCGCCGGGGGGCGGAAACGGAAGCTTGTCGATGACGACCAGTTGCAGTGCATCGCCTGGTACGTCAAAGCCTTCCCAAAACGTTGCGGACGCGACCAGCACACAACCGGGCTGTCCATGCGCGGAACCCTCGCGAAACCGCTCCATCAACCGCCGCTTGGGCCACTCGCCTTGCACGAGGATTTCCAGCGCAGGCGATCCCGCGAAACACGCTTTCAGTGTCTCGCCGATAGCCTGCAAGGCCTTGAGCGTGGTGGTTAGCACCAGGGTCCGGCCGCCCAGCCGTTGCACCGCAGGTGCCAACCACTGCGCCAGCGACTGGCTATGAGACGGATCCGCCGTCGAGGGTAGCTGCCGCGGTACATACAGCGCTGCCTGACCTGCGTAATCAAACGGGCTGGACACCCGCAAAACTTTTGCATCCTGCAGACCAGCACGTTCGGTGAACCAGGTCAGCCGGTCATCGTCGCCCAGCGTGGCAGAGGTAAAAACCCACGCCCGCCGAGGCCCCTCATCAGGCGCCGGCCAGCCACTGTCATCCTCCCTTGCCGCCGTTGTGGCGACCGACAGCACGCGGGACCGCATCGACTCGGCGATATCCAGGGGCGATTCAACCAGGCGTACCTGCAGTCCCCCGGTGTCCAGCCAGCGCACCTGGGCCGGGCCTGGGTCGCCCGAAAACCGTCCAGCGCGGGCCAACAGCTCGGTGC
>JBKCTS010000215.1:0-2006 GCA_046318695.1 Acidovorax sp. | reverse complement strand
ACGAGCAGGTGCTGGAATTCTTCTTCCGTCTCGCCCGGAAAGCCGGCGATGAACGTGCTGCGAATCACGATCTCCGGGCAGGCGTCGCGCCAGCGCTGGATGCGCTCGAGGTTGCGCTCGCCGCTGGCGGGGCGCTTCATGCGCTTGAGCACATCGGGGTGGCTGTGCTGGAAAGGCACATCCAGGTACGGCAGCACGCGGCCGGTAGCCATGAGGGGGATGACCTCGTCCACGCTGGGGTACGGATACACGTAATGCAGGCGCACCCAGGCGCCGTAGGGCTCGGCAATCTCGCCCAGGGTCTGCACCAGCTCCAGCATGCGGGTCTTGACGGGCTTGCCGTCCCAGAAACCGGTGCGGTATTTCACGTCCACCCCGTAGGCAGAGGAGTCCTGGCTGATGACCAGCAGCTCCTTGACGCCGCCCTCAAACAGCGCCCTGGCCTCGCTGAGCACATCACCCACGGGGCGCGACACCAGGTCGCCGCGCATGGACGGGATGATGCAGAACGTGCAGCGGTGGTTGCAGCCTTCGCTGATCTTCAGGTAGGCATAGTGCTTGGGCGTGAGCTTGATGCCCGCCACGCCAAAGCCTCCGGGCACCAGGTCGATGAAGGGATCGTGGGGCTTGGGCAGGTTTTGGTGGACGGCGTCCATCACTTCCTGCGTGGCATGGGGGCCGGTGACGGCCAGAACGCTGGGGTGCATCTGCCGCACCATGTTGCCGCCATCTTCGGACGTGCGTGCGCCCAGGCAGCCCGTGACGATGACCTTGCCATTTTCGGCCAGCGCCTCGCCAATGGTGTCCAGGCTCTCCTTGACGGCGTCGTCGATGAAGCCGCAGGTGTTGACAATGACCAGGTCCGCGCCTTCAAAGGTCTTGGAGGTCTCGTATCCCTCGGCGCTCAGTTGCGTCAGGATCAGTTCGGAATCGGTCAGGGCCTTGGGGCAGCCCAGGCTGACAAATCCAACTTTGGGTGCTTTGGTGGGGGCAAGTGCTTCGCTCATAGGCCCGTATTGTCCCAGTTCCGGCTTGGGTGCAGTCGCCTGGCTGGTGCGCCGCAAGGCGCGAGGCTCTCCAACCCATCCACCTGACGGTGCCCCCACGCGCCAGGCCGGCCGCGCTGAGGGGCCCCGGGACGACCCGCCGGCTAGCGCTTCAAGCCAAACGCACCCAGCATCTGGTCGGTTTGCTTTTGCATCTGCTCTTGCATCTGTGTGAGCACCGACTGCGACTGCTCCACATAGCTGCCCATCATGCCTTTGAGCATGGGGGACTGCAGGCTCATGAACTGGGCCCACATCTCCGGCGTGACGCTCTGCGACTGCTCGGCCAGCTTGGTCTGGATGTCGGTGAATGCCTGAACGTTCTTCTCAAGGTACACACCCATGAAGCTCTGCATGGCATTGCCATAAAAGCGGATGATGTTAGCGAGCACAGCCTCGGTGAACATGGGGGCGCCACCGGCTTCTTCTTCCAGGATGATCTGCAGCAGGATGCTGCGCGTGAGGTCGTCCCCGGTCTTCGCATCCCGCACCACAACGGAATGCTGGTCCATGACCAGTTGTCGGACCTCAGCCAGCGTGATGTAGGTGGACGTGTCCGTGTCGTACAGCCGGCGGTTGGGGTACTTTTTGATCACACGCTGGGCTGGCTTGGCGCCAGCGGTGCTTTGCTTGTCGGACACAACGAAACTCCCGAGGGACATGCCCCATATTGCGGTGCAACAGATTCTAGGAGGCCACCCCACAGCGCCGGGAAAGGTTAACCCTAGGTCCGTTGGTAACGGGTTACGGTGTGCCTACTGGCCCTGCCCTGCAAGAACGTGCGCCATGTGTCACGCGTGCAAGGACTGCAGTATCGCCCCCCAAAAAGTGTGACACGCTGAGGCGTTCTGTGGCTGTTCTACGCGATCATTCAACGAACCGGGCAAGACAAAACGACTTAGGATTACTCCTAAGTCTTTGATTTCATTACCAAATTTGGTAGGCGCGATTGGACTCGAA
>JBKCTS010000214.1:0-2128 GCA_046318695.1 Acidovorax sp. | reverse complement strand
GCTGGTCCTACACCCTGGAGGCCACGGGGTTCGCGACCGACGGCCTGCGCGCGCAGTCGGCGGCATCGCGCAGTACCGCCAACCTCAAGCTTTCACGCACCGACGAGGACGGTACCCGCACCGTGCTGGTTTTCAATCGCCATACCAGCCGCGCGCAGGACCCGCTGGGCCTGACCCGGGCCGAGTGGGCCGCCCAGCCCCGCGGCACCACGCCAGCCGCCACGCTGTTTGATACGCGCAAGACGGCGGGGCAGAGCCAACTGGGGCTGGCATGGCAGCAGCCGCTGGGGCAGGGCCACCGCGTGGAAGTCATGCTCTACGGTGGCGAGCGCAATGTGGTCCAGTTTCAGGCCATCCCTGTGGCCGCGCAGCAGCCCGCAGGCAGCGCAGGCGGGGTGATTGACCTGACCCGGCAGTACGGCGGCATGAATGCGCGTTGGTGGCTGGAGCGCAGCCTGGACGGCGCAGACCTCAGCCTCACCGCGGGCCTGGCTGCCGATATGCAGAGCGAGGCCCGCCGCGGCTATGAGAACTTTGCCGGTGCCTTGCTGGGCGTCCAGGGCCGTCTGCGGCGCGACGAAACCAATCGCGCGGCCAGCGTTGACCCGTATGTGCAGGCGCAGTGGCGCTCGGCTGGCACCACGCTCACGGCGGGGCTGCGGCATTCCAGCGTGCGGTTCGCATCGGCCGACCGCTATGTAGCGCCCGGCAACCCCGACGACAGCGGCCAGGTGCGCTACAGCGGCCCAAGCCCGATGCTGGGCGTGCGCCGCGAGATCACGCCTGGGCTGCAGGCCTTTGCCAGCGTGGGGCGCGGCTTTGAAACGCCCACCTTGAACGAGGTGGCCTACCGCCCGTCAGGCCAGACTGGGCTGAATGTGGCGCTGGCGCCGTCGCGCAGCCTGAGTGTTGAGGCGGGACTGCGCGGCCGCCAGGGCTGGGGCCAGTGGAGTGCCACCCTGTTCGAGACCCGCACGCGCGATGAGGTCGTGGTGCTGTCCAACACGGGCGGGCGCGCCAGCTTTCAGAACGCCGGGCGCACGCGCCGCCAGGGGCTGGAGCTGGCGGGCGTCATGCAGTGGGGCCCCGTGACGGTGACGCCTGCCTTCACCTGGATGGATGCGCGCTACCGCGACGGCTTTGCCACCTGCACGGCCGCGCCGTGCAGCAGCCCTTCCGTGGCAGTGTCTGCGGGCAACCGGCTGCCGGGGCTGGCAAAGCAGCAGGGCTACGTGCAGCTCGCCTGGGAGCCCGGCTGGGCGGGCAGCGTGTTCACGCTGGAGGTCATGCACACGGGGCGCATGGCGGTCAATGATGCCAACACAGACGCCGCCCCGGCCAGCACACTGGTCAACTTGGGGCTGCGCCTGGAGCAAAAGCTGGGTGCCTGGACGTTGCGCGAGTTCGTGCGTCTCGCCAACGCCACCAACCGCCGCCACGTGGGCTCGGTGATCGTCAACGAGGGCAATGGCCGGTTCTATGAACCGGGCGGCAGGCGCGTCGCCTCTGTGGGCATGGAGCTGGTGCGGCCGCTAGCGTGGTGACGGCGCCAGCGAAGCGATGGATGCAGCGGCCTCAGGGGGCCGTCTGCGGCAGGCGCGGGAAGGTCACCACATGGTCCACCTGCGCACGGATGCCGATCCATTCGCCCACGGCATGGTCGTGGTGGCTGGGCACATGCGCCAGCACCGCGTGGCCGCTGGCCAGGCGCAGGGTGTACAGGAACTCCGAGCCCCGAAACGACTTGCGCACGATCTGCGCCTGCACCGGCGCATGGTCGTCGTGCACGATGTCGTCCGCGCGCAGCAGCACATCGCATTCGCCAGCGGGGTAGCTGCTGGGCAGCGGGCATTCGTGCAGGTCGGTCAGATCGCCCAGCGGCGTCTGCGCCACCACATTGCTGCCGCGCTGCACCAGTGTGGCCGGTGCGAACACGCCATGGCCGATGAAGTCGGCCACAAAGCGGGTGGCAGGCCGGTGGTACAGCGTGTAGGCGTCGTCCCACTGGTGCAGGCGGCCCTCGTGCATCACGCCTATCACATCGCCCATGGCAAAGGCCTCAAACTGGTCGTGCGTGACCAGCAGGGCGGTTGCGCCCGCGGCCTTCAGGATGCCGCGCACCTCGTGG
>JBKCTS010000213.1:0-3543 GCA_046318695.1 Acidovorax sp. | reverse complement strand
GCTACCGCGGCCAGCGTCGCCAAAGCCAGGCTTGCGGCCGTAGCCGTCACCGTCGCGGCGCGGGGCGAAGCCGCGGTCATCACGACCGCCGCCAAAGCCGCCACCAAAACCACCGCGGTCGCCGTGGCCACCACGGGCGGGGCCACCGAACCGGCCGCGCGACGGGTTGTCACGGTTGTCGTACGAACGTCCCGCCGCGCCGCGGCCACCACCAAAATCGCCACCGCGAGGTGCCTGCGGCGCACGCTGCGAAGGCTCCATGCCAGGGATCACTTCGGCCTTGAACTGCTGGCGGCTGTACGACTCAATGTCGTAGATCTTGCGGCGGTCGCGGAACTCGGCAAACGTGACGGCCAGGCCATCGCGGCCGGCACGGCCGGTGCGGCCGATGCGGTGGGTGTAATCCTCGGCCTTCATGGGCAGGCCGAAGTTGAACACGTGGGTGATCGTGGGCACGTCAATACCGCGCGCGGCCACATCGGTGGCCACCAGAATCTGCACCTGGCCGGCTCGCAGCGCCAGCAATCGGCGGTTGCGCAAGCCCTGGCTCAGGGCGCCGTGCAGGGCCACGGCCGAGAAGCCTTCCTGCTGCAGGTCGTTGGCCAAACCATCGCACTCCACCTGGGTGCTTGCAAACACGATAGCCTGGTTGATGCTGGTGTCACGCAGCCAGTGATCGAGCAGCTTGCGCTTGTGCTGAGCGTTGTCAGCCCAGTAAAGAATCTGCTTGATGTTGGCGTGCTTTTCCTGGGGCGAGTCGATCGTCACCTTCTGCACCGAAGAACCACCGTCGTGCATCACGCGCATGGCCAGCTGCTGGATGCGCGGCGCAAACGTGGCGCTGAACATCATGGTCTGCTTGCGCTGCGAGGTCAGCTGGTTCACTTCGGCCAGGTCGTCCGAGAAGCCCAGGTCGAGCATGCGGTCGGCTTCGTCAACCACCAGAAACTGCACTTTATCCAGCTTGATCTGCATGGAGCGCTGCAGATCCAGCAGGCGACCCGGCGTTGCCACCACGAGGTTGGCGTTTTGCAGCTTGGCGATCTGCAGTTGGTACGGCATGCCGCCCACCACGTTGGCCACGCGCAGGCCGCGGCAATGTTTGACCAGATCGATGGCGTCATGGGCCACCTGCTGCGCCAGTTCACGGGTGGGGCACAGGATCAGGGCACCCGGTATGGCGGCCTTGCAATTGCGCGAGCTGGTGGGATCCTTGCGCTTGGCGCGCTTGGGAGCAGGCTCGCCACGCGCAGCCGCTTCGGCCGCAGCACGTTCGAACGCAGCACGCTCCTCGGCTTCGGCCTCGGCCTGTTGTCTGATCAGCGTGTGCAGCACGGGCAGCAAAAAGGCTGCCGTCTTGCCACTGCCCGTCTGGCTGGACACCATCAGATCAATGAATTTGGTGGAGTCGTTGCCACCGCCCATGGCCAGGGGGATGGCCTTGCGCTGCACGCCAGTGGGCTGGGTGTAGCCCAGGTCCGCCACGGCGCGCACCAGTTCAGGCGCCAGGCCCAGTTCGATGAAGCCGTTGGGTTCGGCAGTCACTTCGTCAACGGCCACCGCGGCGACGCGATCCAGGGGGGACTGCACGGAAACGTCGGCAGCCAGGGAAATGTTTGCAGGCGCGAATTCGCTCTGCACCAAAGAGGTGTCGGTCATGATTTTTCTCTCACGAAGACGATCGCAGGCGCAGCCTGCGAGTGGCTTCGTCAATGGTTAAAAAACATCAACCATCAAACGAAACCTGCACGGATCTATCCGGTGCGGGTGGGCGTTTTTGCCAGTCCTGTGCCGTTCAATGCAAACGGTACGCTGGCGGGCCCGGTGTGTGAGGGGAGATGCACAATCTGCGAGGAGGGTTTCCTGCGCAGCCCGCAATTATGGCATGAAGCAGGGTTTCCCCGCAAGCCCGCTTCGGCCCCGCGGTCAGACGGACAGCAGGTGCGTTCGGTAGTGCGACAGCTCGTCGATGGATTCGTGGACGTCGGCCAGAGCGGTGTGCTTTTGCGCCTTCTTGAAGCTGGTGTAGGCCTCGGGCTTCCAGCGCTTGGCCAGTTCCTTGAGGGTGCTCACATCCACGTTGCGGTAGTGAAAAAACCGCTCGAGCCGGGGCATATAGCGCACAAGAAAGCGCCGGTCCTGGCCGATGCTGTTGCCACACATCGGCGCTACGCCCTTGGGCACGTAATTGGCCAGAAACGCCATGATCTCCTGCTCGGCTTCGGCCTCCGTCACGGTAGATGCCTTGACCTTGTCGATGAGGCCGCTGCGGCCATGCGTGCCCTTGTTCCAGGCATCCATGCCGTCCAGCAGCGCGTCCGACTGATGGATGACCAGCACGGGCCCCTCCACGCGCGGCTCCAAGCTGGGGCCGGTCACGACGACCGCAATTTCCAGCAAACGATCGGTTTCGGGTTCCAGGCCCGTCATTTCGCAATCAAGCCACACCAGGTTCTGGTCGGATTTGGCAAGCACGGCAGGGGTAGGGTTGTGGGTTTCTGACATGGCGCGCATTGTCGCTGATGGCCTAAACTCGCTGCACATGTCTGCCCTCAACGCTCCTGAAAATTTGGCGTCACCGTCGCTGGCGCTGACCTTGGCCTTTGCCATAGCCATCGTTGCCGGTCTTGTGCTGCGGTTATGGCTGGCATCGCGCCAGATTCGTCACGTTGCAATGCACCGCGGGGCCGTGCCTGACGCGTTCGCCGAACGGATCTCGCTTGGCGCTCACCAAAAAGCCGCCGACTACACCATCACGAAGACGCGATACGGCGTGATCGAGATGGCCGTGGGCGCTGCCGTGCTTTTGGGATGGACGCTGCTGGGCGGCCTCGATGCGCTCAATCAGGTCCTCCTCAACACCTTGGGCGGCGGCATGACGCAGCAGCTGGCATTGCTGGCGGCGTTTGCCGTGATCAGCGGCCTGATTGACTTGCCGCTCTCGCTATATCAGACCTTTGTGATCGAAGAGCGTTTCGGCTTCAACCGCATGACGTGGAGGCTTTGGCTGGCTGACGCGGTCAAAGGACTGCTGGTCGGCGGGACCATCGGTCTGGCGGTGGCGGCCCTCATCCTCTGGCTGATGGGAGCGACAGGGTCATTTTGGTGGCTGTGGGCATGGTGCTTCTGGATGGGGTTCAACCTGGTGCTGATGGTGGTCTACCCCACATTCATCGCGCCGCTGTTCAACAAGTTCGAGCCGCTCCAGGACGAATCGCTGCGCGATCGCGTGACGGCGCTCATGCAGCGCTGCGGCTTCTCGGCCAAGGGCCGGTTTGGGTTGGATGGCCGTCGCCGCAGCGCACATGCCAACGCCTACTTCACCGGCTTTGGCGCTGCCAAGCGCGTCGTTTTCTATGACACGCTGCTGCGCCAGCTTTCGCCCGGCGAAGTCGAGGCAGTGCTTGCACACGAGCTGGGTCATTTCAAGCACCGCCACATCACGCAGCGCATGGTGGTGATGTTTGCCATCAGCCTGGCCGGTTTCGCGTTGCTGGGATGGCTTTCCGGGCAAGTGTGGTTCTACGCCGGGCTGGGCGTGGT
>JBKCTS010000212.1:0-1421 GCA_046318695.1 Acidovorax sp. | reverse complement strand
GCGCAAGGAGATGAAGGCCTCGGTGGGCACCCGGGCGCTGGCCTCCTCCTGAAAAAACCAAGGTGGCACCGGCTGGCAGAGCTGGGCTTGCGCTGTCGGCCCGAATGGGCTGAAATCGCCTTGCTGACTGGGTTGCGCATGACAAGCCGGTTGAACGTAAGCGCTGCGCGCCCGGGGTTCCGTGTTGAGAGCGTGAACACCACCGCACCATCCGGTGGTGCCGTGGCGTTTTTTGAAGGAGATTTTCATGACCGTCGTCTCAAAAATTCTTCAGTCCAAACCCGATGCCACGGTGCACACCATAGGCCCCGCAGCCTCGGTGCTGGACGCCCTGCGGCTCATGGCCGACAAGGGCATTGGCGCCGTGATGGTGATGGAGGGGGACGCTATTGCTGGCATCTTCACCGAGCGTGACTACGCCCGCAAAATTGCGCTGATGGGGCGCACCTCCACCGCCACGCCGATGAAGGACGTGATGACGGCCGCGGTGCTGTTCGTGCGGCCCGACCAGACCAGCCAAGAGTGCATGCAGATCATGAGCAGCCACCGCTTGCGTCACCTGCCGGTGGTGGACGCTGGCAAGCTCGTCGGCATGATCTCGATCGGGGACCTGGTCAAGGACATCATTTCCGAGCAGAAATTCATCATTGAACAGCTCGAGCAATACATCAGCGGGAGCCATTGAGCACAAGCCCCCCGCGTGGCGGCGTGAATCCCCGGCTGCGCTTGTGCGATGGCCCTGCGATGGGGTATGAACGGGAAAGGGCTCTGACAGATCTGGTCAGAGCCCTTTTCTTGGGGGTTTCTGGGGCCTTTGCGACCCTGCCGCTCAAGCGGCTTTTTCGACGTGCCCCTGGCGCGTGTACAAAAAGTCGATCACGGCCTTGCGGTAGTGCAGATACTGCGGGTCTTCAGCCAGCTCGACGCGTTTGCGGGGGCGGGGTAGTTCAACGGTCAGCACCTCGCCAATGGTGGCAGCGGGGCCGTTGGTCATCATCACGATCTTGTCGGACAGCAGAACCGCCTCGTCCACGTCGTGCGTCACCATCACCACGGTGCTGTGCGTGCGCGCGACGATCTCCAGCAGTTCGTCCTGCAGCTTGGCACGGGTGAGTGCGTCCAGCGCGCCGAAGGGCTCGTCCATCAGCAGCACCTGGGGCTCCATGGACAGGGCCCGGGCGATGCCCACGCGCTGCTTCATGCCGCCCGAGATTTCGCCCGGGCGTTTTTGCGTGGCATGCGTCAGGCCCACCAGGGCGAGCGCTGCCTCGGTGCGCGCACGCAACTGGGCCTTGGTTTCGCGGCCGCCAAACACGCGTTCCACCGCGAGATGGATATTGTCAAAGCAAGTGAGCCAGGGCAGCAGCGAGTGGTTCTGGAACACCACTGCGCGCTCGGGACCTGGGCCGTTGATTTCCTTG
>JBKCTS010000211.1:0-2732 GCA_046318695.1 Acidovorax sp. | reverse complement strand
ACGAGGACGCCGAGAAGATCACCACGGTGCAAAACGCGATCGACTACGCCAACACCCACCAGAAGGCCTGAGCAGCGTCCTGCGCCTGACTCAAGCGATCAGCAGAAGGTTTTCCGCATGAGCCGTCGTCGCGTTGTCGTGACAGGCCTGGGTTGCGTCAGTCCCGTGGGCAACACGGTCACCGACGCCTGGGCCAACATCCTCGCCGGCGCGTCCGGCATTGATCTCATCACCAAGTTCGATGCCTCCAACTTCGCCTGCAAGATTGCGGGGGAGGTCAAGGGGTTTGATCTGGAGTCGTACATCAGCGCCAAGGATGCGCGTGCGATGGACAGTTTCATCCACTACGGCATCGCAGCGGCGGCCCAAGCCGTGCACGACGCGGGGCTTCCAACGGGCCAAGCCCTTGACGACGAGCTGGCGACCCGCATCGCCTGCGTGATCGGCTCCGGCATCGGCGGCCTGCCGTTGATCGAGAACACGCACGCGGAGCTTGTCAGTCGCGGACCTCGCCGCATCACCCCGTTTTTTGTGCCGGCCTCCATCATCAACATGGTGGCGGGGCACGTGTCCATGCGCTTTGGTTTCAAAGGGCCCAACCTGTCGGTGGTGACCGCCTGCACCACGGGCCTGCACTGCATTGGTGAAGGCGGACGGATGATCGAATACGGCGATGCGGATGTGGTCATTGCTGGCGGCACCGAATCGACGGTCTCGCCGCTGGGAATCGGCGGTTTTGCCGCCATGCGGGCCCTGTCCACGCGCAACGACGATCCCAAGACCGCTTCGCGTCCCTGGGACAAGGACCGTGACGGTTTTGTGCTGGGCGAAGGCGCTGGGGTGGTGGTCCTTGAAGAATACGAGCACGCCAAGTCTCGCGGCGCAAAGATCTACGCTGAGCTTGCGGGATTTGGCATGAGCGCCGATGCCGGCCACATGACGGCCCCCAACATGGACGGCCCCCGGCGCGCCATGCTGAGCGCCTTGCGAAATGCCGGTATCAACGCAGATCAGGTGGACTACCTGAATGCCCACGGTACATCAACCCCATTGGGCGACCTGAACGAAACCAACGCGATCAAGGCCGCCTTGGGTGATCATGCCTACAAAACGGTGGTCAGCTCCACCAAATCGATGACAGGGCACCTGCTCGGTGGCGCTGGCGGTATCGAGAGTGTGTTCACCATTTTGGCCTTGCACGACCAAAAGGTACCGCCGACCATCAACCTGTTCAATCAGGACCCCGAGTGCGACCTGGACTATTGCGCCAACACCGCACGGGACATGAAGATGGACGTGGCTGTGAAGAACAACTTTGGCTTCGGTGGCACCAACGGAACGCTGGTCTTCAAGCGTATCTAGTCCATACGGCCCTGTGCCTGCCCCACCAGCGCCAAGCCGCTGGCCGTTTTGGCCGCCTGCCCCGTGAAAGCCGTCTCTCGCAAAAGCGCGCCCTCGGTGGTGTACCCCGTGAGGCGCAGCGCGGCGCTCGCGTGGATCATCGGCGTCATCCTGCTCGCGGCTGCGGCAGCCATCACCCTCTGGGCTTTGTCTGACAGGACTGCACATGCGGGTCGCTACGCCTGGGTGTGGCTTGCGGCAGCGGCATGGGTGCTGGCGGCGATGGGAGCGCTGCATTTTTGGCTGCACCAGTTCCGCGGTGACTTGGTGTGGGATGGCGCGGGTTGGCTGCTCCAGTCGGCGGGTGCGGGTCAGTACGACCGGCGCAGCGGTGCCCTGAAGGGGCGCCCCCAGCCATTGATCGACCTGCAGTCGCATCTGTGGGTGGCACTCACTGCGGCTGATCACCAGCGCATTTGGATCTGGCTGGAGCGCGCTCATGATCCACAGCGGTGGATCGATTTGCGCCGTGCGGTATATTCGCGCGCCGCCTCAGGCTCGGCAGACGAGCTGACCCGGCAAGCGGCCGTGGACCGCGAATCCTGAGTACCCATGACCGTCATCCCTCCCTCACGCCCAGACGACAGCGACCTCCAGCTTGTGCAGCGCACGGTTGCGGGCGATCAGCGCGCCTACGAGTTGTTGGTCATCAAGTACCAGCGGCGCATTGAGCGATTGATCGGGCGCATGGTGCGGGACACCGACCTGGTCCAAGACATTGCCCAGGAAACTTTCATCCGCGCTTACCGGGCGCTCCATCAATTCCGGGGCGAGGCGCAGTTCTATACATGGCTGTACCGCATCGCCGTCAATACCGCCAAGAAAGCGCTGATGGATATGAAGCGCGATCCGGTCATCTCTGAAAACGCGCTGCGCGGCAGCGATGACGAAGATGAAACTTCCCGTCTTGGGCAGGAACTAACCACCGACGATACCCCTGAAACGGTGCTCGCAGCGCGCGAAATCGCTCAAGCGGTCAATGCGGCCATGGAGGCGCTGCCGGACGACCTGCGCCAGGCAGTCACGCTCCGTGAAATCGAGGGGCTGAGCTATGAGGAAATCGCCACGGTCATGGCATGCCCGATTGGTACGGTGCGGTCACGGATTTTCAGAGCGCGGGAAGCTATTTCAGCCAAGGTACGGCCTTTGCTGGAGAACCAGACAGGCAAAAGATGGTGAGGTGAAGCGATGCACAGTGCAATGACTGATGATGACCAGGCGCGAGACGCTGCCAACCCTGATCTTGCGATCCTCGAGTTTGTCTCGGCTCTGGAGGACGGCGAGCTTCTTGGCGGGGAGGTGGGCTGCGCTCTGGGTCGGTGTGGCCTCGG
>JBKCTS010000210.1:0-2122 GCA_046318695.1 Acidovorax sp. | reverse complement strand
CTCGTGGGCCAGCACGTAGCCAGCCACATGGGCCATGGCGTCGGCCTCTTCCACGTGGCGGGTGGTGCTGCCGATGATGATGCCCAGCTCGACCTCCCCGTCGGTCTTGGCTGCGCCGGGGGGAATGCGCACGGGGTCGTTGGGGCCGCTGAGCGCGGTCACGGCTTTCAGAAACAGCACCGGCTCGGCGGGCGGCTGCAGACCGGCTTCTCTGGCGTGGTCCGCGTAGTTCAGGCCCACGCACACAATTTTGCCCACGCCGCTGACCGGGCTGCCCAGACGCGGGTTGCCCGGCACGGCAGGCAGGCGGCTGGCGTCAATGGCCGCCAGCGCGGCCAGCGTGCGGGGGTTGAGTTGGGCGGGGCCGATGTCGGGCAGCAGCATCGACAGGTCGCGCAGCGTGCCCTGGGCGTCCAGCATTGCGGCGCGCTCGGCCCCGGCTTCGCCATAGCGGATGAGTTTCATGGATCAGGCTCCTGGATGGGCCTGCAGTGTACGCAGCGCCGTGCCCAGGCGGCCTTGCCAGCGCGCCCTGCCCCCTCAGCCCAGCACGCGCACGGCCATGCTGGTGTACAGGGGGATGCCGATGAGCATGTTGATGGGAAACGTGACGCCCAGCGAAAGCCCGAAGTACAGCGACGGATTGGCCTCTGGCACGGCGTAGCGCAGCACGGCGGGCACCACGATGTAGGACGCGCTGGCCGACAGCACCATCAGCAGCGCAGCGTCGGGTGCCGCCATGCCCAGCAGCTTGGCCAACCCCAGCGCAATGGATGCATGCACAAAAGGCGCTACTGCGGCATACGCCACCAGCACCGGCGACTTGCCCCGCACCGACGAGAAATTGCGCGCCACCATCAGGCCCATGTCCAGCAGAAAGAACGCCAGCATGCCCTTGAACAGGTCACCCGAAAAAGGCTGCATCACCGCCTTGCCGGTATCCCCTGTGACATAGCCGACGACCATGGCGCCCAGCAGCAGCATCTGCGCGCCGTCGGTGAACGATTCGTGCAGCACTTTGCGCAGCGACAGGCCGGGCCCGCCACCCGCACCAGGGCCGCCCGCCAGCGCAGCAGCGCCACCGGACGCCACGCCGCCGCCGGGGGCTGCGGCAGCGGCGTGCTGGCGCAGGCTGTTGGCCAGCAGCACCGCTATGAGAATGGCGGGCGACTCCATGATCACCATGGCGGCGGCCATGTGGCCGCCGTAGGCGAGCTGGTTGCTTTCCAGAAACTGCAGGGCCGTGACAAACGTCACCGCGCTGACCGAGCCGTAGGACGCCGCCACCGCCGCGGCATCAAACCGCGATACGTGGCGCTTTAAAAAGTTGTAGCCCAGCGCGGGCACCACAAACGCCATGGTCAGCGCCGCGCCCAGGCCCACCACCACCTGCGCTCCAAAGCCCGACTGTGACAACGCAAAGCCCCCCTTGAGGCCCAGCGCCATCAGCAGATACAGCGACAAAAACTTGGCAATGGCCGGAGGAATCTCGAGGTTGGAACGCACCGCACCGGCAAACACGCCGAAGACAAAGAAAAGGATCGCTGGATCAAGCAGGTTCTGCATGGAATCGTTATCGGTTTTTGGGGAAAGCTGCCGGATCTTATGGATCCATGATCATTATGTAAAATCGATTTATATATCGCTATCCATACTTTTTTATCTATGACTGTGAGCTTTCGGCAGCTTCGGCTCTTCCTGGCGTTGGCCGATTCAGGCAGCGTGACTGCTGCCGCAAGGGCCATGCACGTCACGCAGCCGACGGCCTCGATGCAACTGCGCGAGGTGACCGAGGCCGTGGGCCTGCCGCTGTATGAAGTGATTTCGCGCAAGGTGCACCTGACCCAGGCGGGGCGCGAGCTGGCTGCTACTGCCCGGGCCATGATGGCCGAGTGGGACACCTTCGGCCAGACCGTGAACGCCATGAAAGGACTGCGCCGCGGGCGGCTGAAGGTGGCCGTGGTCAGCACGGCCGAATACTTCATCCCCCGGCTGCTGGGCCGCTTTTGTGATGAGCACCCCGAGGTGGATGTGGCCCTTCAGATCCTGAACCGCGACGGCGTGGTGGCCCGGCTGCGCGACAACCTGGATGACCTGTACGTCATGTCCATGCCGCCCGCCG
>JBKCTS010000209.1:0-7400 GCA_046318695.1 Acidovorax sp. | reverse complement strand
GGGGCAATCCGATAGGGAAGCAGGGCAGCAAGCCCGATATGCAGACAGGAGCCTCACCCGCGAATGCCATCAGGGCCAGCAGGACGAACACCCTGCACCGACAGGCCGAATGTAAGACTGCAAACCCTTCAGACCTTCATGCCGCCGAATCTTGCTCTTCTGGAGACGTCCATGTAAGAGCTTCCCTAACGCAACACCCTGATGGATGCAAGGGTGCGCAGCCCCGCGCAGACTGATGCAGGGCGCCCGGTGCCGGGCCGTATGGATTGAGCCATACGTTCAGCGTGGTCAGGATGTATCCCTATGTCAATGACATGGAACAAGCCGCGCTACAATTCGAGGCTATTGGGATTTCGGGCATCTTCCCGCGCAAATTTGCTGGCTGCAGTGCAACGGCTTGACGTTGCGACTGTGCAGACCGGCGGTCTCGTGAGCATGTGCTGTGACGGGCTTGGTTTATCGTTTTGCCACGGTTTCTGGTCAACGCGTCGACTGGCGTCTGGCCCGCAACTGCTCGGTAACGCCAGCGCAACTTGGGGCGTTGTACCTGGGTTTGTGCACGGTGACTTTGACGATCGCATCGGCTTTCTGGATGTTGGGTGCCCGGCTCGTCATGCCGTTCGCATGGCTCGAAATTCTCTCAGTGGGTATCGCGTTCGTCATTTACGGCCGCCATGCGGCGGATGGCGAAAGGATTTCATTGCAGGGCTCGCGCCTTGTGGTGGAACTGGAAACAGCAGGCAAGCTGGAGCGGGCGGAGTTCGACCGGAGCTGGGTTCGTGTAGAGCCCAAGACCGGCAACCGTTCGCTGATCATGCTGTCTGCGCAGGGCCGTTCGGTCGAAGTGGGGCGCTTCGTGCGCCCGGAACTGAGACCGGCCCTGGCATCGGAGATCCGCATGGCTCTGCGCGCCGCCTGATCCCACGCAGGCGCGCCAGGGGATTGGTTAAATTGAGGCTAAGAAGTAAGTGAGAACTATGAAGAGCATTTCCAACAAGCTGGCTTCTGTGCTGCTGATCGCCGGTGCATGGGTGGGCTCCGCGGCCTACGCTGTTCAGGACCTGCCTGGCGGACCTGCGGTCAATCAGCTGAATCTGGCGCCCCCCGTCACCAAGATCGCGCAAGAGCAGCACTTTCTTCACTGGATGATGCTCATCATCTGCTCGGTGATCTTCGTGGCCGTGTTCTCCGTGATGTTCTATTCCATCTGGAAACACCGCCGATCCAAAGGCGCGAAAGCGGCCAATTTCCACGAGTCCGTGTCGGTCGAGGTGGCCTGGACGGTTGCTCCTTTCATCATCGTGATCGCGATGGCATTGCCTGCCACCAAGGTTCTGGTCGCCCAAAAGGATACGACCAACGCTGATCTGACCATCAAGACGACGGGTTATCAGTGGAAGTGGGGCTACGACTATTTGGCGGGCGAAGGCGAGGGTCTTGGCTTTGTCTCGACACTGGACAGCAGCCACCGTGCGATGTCCGACAGCGGCAACGTCAAGGATGCCCCCGCCAACTACCTTCTGAAGGTGGACAACCCCTTGGTGGTTCCCGTAAACAAGAAGGTGCGCATCATTACCACCGCCAATGACGTGATCCACGCCTTCATGGTGCCTGCCTTCGGCATCAAGCAGGATGCGATCCCGGGCTTTGTGCGTGACACGTGGTTCCGTGCCGAAAAGATTGGCGATTACTACGGCCAGTGCGCCGAGTTGTGCGGCAAGGAACACGCCTACATGCCCATCCATGTGAAGGTGGTCTCTGCCGAGGATTACACCGCCTGGGTGGCCGCCCAGCGCAAGCTTGCCGCTGCCAAGCTGGACGACCCCACCAAGGTGTGGGCGTTGGATGACCTGGCCAAGCGTGGCGAGAAGGTTTATGCCGCCAACTGCGCCGCCTGCCACCAAGCCAGCGGCAAGGGTGCTGGCCCGATCAAGGCACTGGACGCTTCCGCTGTCGTTCTCGATGCCGACCATGCCAAGCAAATCCAGATTCTGCTCAAGGGCGCTGCCAACGGCTCCATGCCAGCGTGGCCGCAGTTGAGTGACACGGACATCGCAGCCGTGGTCACCTACACCAAGAACAGCTGGTCCAACAAGACCGGTCAGCTGGTGCAGCCGTCGGAAGTCGTTGCCCAGCGTGGCAAGTAATCAACGCCCCATCGTATTGAGGAATTCAAAATGAGCGCAGTTCTCGACAACCACGGGCAAGCTGGCGATCACGCACACGACGGCCACGATCATCACCACGCCCCCACAGGCTGGCGCCGCTGGGTTTTCGCCACCAATCACAAGGACATCGGTACGCTGTACCTGCTGTTCGCCTTTGCGATGCTGATGTTCGGCGGCGTGCTTGCGCTGCTGATTCGCGCTGAACTGTTCCAGCCGGGCCTGCAATTGGTCAACCCAGAGCTCTTCAATCAGCTCACCACCATGCATGGGCTGATCATGGTGTTCGGTGCCATCATGCCGGCCTTTGTCGGCTTTGCGAACTGGATGATTCCGATGCAGATCGGTGCGTCCGACATGGCCTTTGCACGGATGAACAACTTCAGCTTCTGGCTGATGATTCCTGCCGGGCTGATGCTGACAGGCTCGTTCTGGATGCCTGGCGGCGCTCCTGCTGCGGGCTGGACGCTGTATGCGCCGCTCACGCTGCAGATGGGCCCTTCGATGGACGCCGGCATCTTTGCCATGCACATTCTGGGTGCCTCGTCGATCATGGGCTCGATCAACATCATCGTGACCATTCTGAACATGCGCGCTCCGGGCATGACGCTGATGAAGATGCCCCTGTTTGTGTGGACCTGGCTGATCACCGCGTACCTGCTGATCGCCGTGATGCCGGTGCTGGCAGGCGCCATCACCATGACGCTGACGGACCGTCACTTCGGTACCAGCTTCTTCAACCCCGCCGGTGGCGGTGACCCGGTGATGTATCAGCACATTTTCTGGTTCTTCGGTCATCCAGAGGTGTACATCATGATCTTGCCGGCGTTCGGCATCGTCAGTCAGATTGTTCCTGCGTTTTCGCGCAAGAAGCTGTTTGGCTACGCCTCCATGGTGTATGCGACATCGTCCATCGCGATTCTTTCGTTCATCGTGTGGGCGCACCACATGTTCACGACGGGCATGCCGGTCACTGGACAGCTGTTTTTCATGTACGCCACCATGCTGATCGCCGTGCCCACGGCCGTGAAGATCTTCAACTGGATCGCCACCATGTGGCGCGGCTCCATGACGTTTGAAACCCCCATGCTGTTTGCGGTGGGTTTCATCTTCGTGTTCACCATGGGCGGTTTCACCGGCCTGATCCTGGCGATGGCGCCGATCGACATTCAGCTTCAGGACACCTACTACGTGGTGGCGCACTTCCACTACGTGCTGGTGGCGGGCTCGCTGTTCTCGATGTTCGCGGGCGTGTACTACTGGCTGCCCAAGTGGACGGGTGTGATGTACTCCGAAACGCGCGGCCAAATCCACTTCTGGAGCTCGCTCATTTTCTTCAACATCACGTTCTTCCCGATGCACTTCCTGGGTCTGGCCGGCATGCCCCGCCGCTATGCGGACTACCCCATGCAGTTTGCTGATTTCAATGCGATCGCGTCCGTCGGTGCGTTTGGTTTCGGGCTGGCACAGGTGTACTTCTTCTTGGCCGTGGTCCTGCCCGCCATGCGTGGCAAGGGTGAAAAGGCTCCGGCCAAGCCTTGGGATGGCGCTGAAGGTCTGGAGTGGGAACTGCCGTCGCCTGCACCTTTCCATACCTTTGAAAACCCACCCAAGCTGGACGCTACTGCGACCCGCGTGCTGGGCTGAAAAACAGGACTGGATGCATGACACCTGAACAGAAAAAAAGCAATCTGCGCGTGGCTCTGATCCTTGCGTCGGTGGCTGCTGCGTTTTTTGTCGGGTTCATGGTCAAGGTCACGTTTCTTTCCCGCTGAGCGAGCAAGCATCTCCATGAACCTGCGCCAGGAAAACGTGAAGATGGTCGGAAAGCTGGTCGTTGTGGCCGCCGGCATGTTCGCGTTCGGCTATGTGTTGATCCCGATCTACAAGCACATCTGCGAGATGACGGGGATCAACATATTGTCCTTGTCAGAGCGTCAGGTGCCTGGCAATGGCACAGCCGGAAAAGACGTCAAGCTGCCGGCCAACAGCCAGATTGATCGGACCCGCACGATCACCGTGGAGTTCGACGCGAATGCACGCGGTCCGTGGGATTTCAAACCGGCGCAGCGGTCCGTACAGGTTCATCCCGGTGAACTGACGACAGTGATGTACGAGTTCCAAAACGTGCAAAACCGGCGCATGGCCGCGCAGGCCATCCCGAGCTACGCACCACGCCAGGCGGCAGCGCACTTCAACAAGCTGGAATGTTTTTGCTTTAACCAGTACACGCTGGAGCCGGGTGAAAAGAAAGAATGGCCTGTGGCCTTTGTGATTGATCCGCGTCTTTCCAAGGACGTGACGACGATTACTTTGTCCTATACCTTCTTCGAGGTGGGTGGCAAGACGCCAGCCGCTCCGGGTACGGCCGCCGTGGGGGCCGGGGCTGACATCCATGCAGCCGCATTGGCGATGCCGCCGACAGTGGCGCGCTCCGGGGCGGGTTCATGAATGAACCCAAGGCGGGCGATGCCGGGCCACTGGCGCGTCGGGGTTCACTACCGCGCACCATCCGGGCAGTGGCATGGTCGCTGGTGGGAGTTCGTCAGGGTAGTGAATACGAGCAGGACGTGCAGCGCATCAATCCGCTGCACCTCATTGCGGTAGGGCTGGTGGCAGTGTTTGTGCTGGTCCTGGGGCTGATTGGTCTGGTGAACTGGATCGTTTAGAGGATACGTGGCGTGCCCTTTGTCGGGAGTGGGGCGCCACCATAGGTTTTGAGATTTTGAGAATTCAGGAGCTGAAATGAGTGCATCAACCCACGGCGGAACCCCGTACTACTATGTGCCGGCCGAATCGCGCCATCCTTTCATGGCGGCAGTTGGTCTGTTCTTTGTGATCCTGGGCGCGGGGCAGTGGATCAACGGTCACGACTGGGGTAAGTACTCACTGGCGTTTGGCTTGGTCTGGTGGCTGTTTGTGCTGTACCAGTGGTTTGGCGATGCGATTCGCGAGAGCGAAGGCGGTCTGTACGGTCGCAAGATCGACCTGTCGTACCGCTGGAGCATGAGCTGGTTCATCTTCTCTGAAGTGATGTTCTTCGGGGCGTTCTTCACGGCGCTGTGGTGGGCGCGCGCCCACTCGGTGCCGACCTTGGGAAGCCTTGACAACGCGCTGCTGTGGCCCGATTTCAAGGCGGTGTGGCCCAGCATTGCTGCGGGTGCCACGGCCTCGCCGGCCGGTATCGTGGAGCCGTTCCAGACGGTGGGCCCCTTCTGGCTGCCCACCATCAACACCGCCCTGCTGCTCACGTCGGGTGTCACGCTCACCATCGCCCACCACGCGCTGCGTGAGAACCAGCGCGGCAAGACCATCGGCTTCATGTGGGCCACCGTTTTGCTCGGGCTCATCTTCCTGCTCGTCCAGGGCTACGAGTACTACCACCTGTACACCGACCTGAACCTCAAGCTCAACTCCGGTATTTTTGGTTCAACCTTCTTCATGCTGACGGGCTTCCATGGCTTCCATGTGTTTCTGGGCATGTTGATGCTGCTGGTGATCACGCTGCGCCTGCAAAAGGGCCACTTCACCGCCGACAAACACTTTGGCTTTGAAGGCGCTGCCTGGTATTGGCACTTTGTGGACGTGGTCTGGCTGGGTCTGTACGTGCTCGTTTACTGGATGTAATCGCAAAGCACATGAAAAAAGCGCCTCGCGGCGCTTTTTTTGTTGTGGTGGCCCCCTGCGGCCCGGCGAAGATGGTGACGGCGCGTTGAACAAGATCAACGGGTTGCGGGCAGCCCGGTGGGTTGGATGTAGCCCAACTGCCAGGCAATCAGGATGCACACAAACAGCAAAATCGAGAGCCCCACACGCAGCGCGAGCGCCTTTGCCATGTGGTTGCCCCTGCTCTTGTCGTTGCGTCCGTTGCGCATCATGAAGAAAAGCGCTGAAGCCAGGCTTGCAAGAATGGCAATGAAAGCCACCAACACCAGATATTTCATGGACGCCATTATCCCGTGACTGCCCCGACCCGCGCTGCAGACCGGCGTTTCTGGCTGATTACCATCGCTGCCCTGGTGGCCATGGGGGTCACGGCGTCGCTGGGGCGTTGGCAGCTCTCGCGCGCCTCGCAAAAGCAGGCCCTGCAGTCCGCGATTGATGAGCGCAGGCAGATGGGCCCCGTGGACGCGCGCACGCTGTTGCAGTTCAAGGCGCTGCCTTCGCCCAGCCAGCCACCGGACAAGGACGCGGCGGCGCAGGCGTCCTTGGACGATCTTGTCCACAGGACGGTACAGCTGCGCGGGCGGTGGCTTGCCAATCACACGGTGTTTCTCGACAACCGGCAGATGAATGGCCGCCCAGGGTTTTTCGTGCTCACGCCGTTGCAGTTGACCGATTCAGGGGCCGCAGACGCGGTTGTGATGGTCCAGCGCGGATGGGCGCCCCGCAACTTCCAGGACCGCACGCAGTTGCCGCCCTTGGGCACGCAACCCGATGGCGAGGTTTCTATGCAGGGCCGCATTGCCCTGGCACCTTCGCGTCTGTATGAGTTTGCCGACGGCCCGGCAACCCCAAGGTCTTCACCCATCCGGCAAAATCTCGATCTTGCGTCGTTCCGTGCCGAGACGGGCTTGCCGATTCTTGCGTTGACCGTGTTGCAGACCAGCGAGTCTGCCGATGGCCTGTTGCGCAACTGGCCTGTGATCAGCGCCGGCATCGACAAACATTACGGTTACGCCTTCCAGTGGTTCGGGCTTTGCGGCCTGATTGCATCGCTTTATGTCTGGTTCAACATCGTCCGACGGTTCATTCGCCCGCGCCGCCAGCCGGCCCCCTGAAGAGGAGGGGGAGCATCCCCTGGGGCTCACGGTGCACACGCTGCCGCCTGCGGGAGCGGCGGTTGCCGAGGCCCAGCGCGGACGCTACGGCCGGATGAAAATGTTCGGGGTGCTGCTGATCTGTGCGGCGCCCGTGATTGCCTCGTATTTCACGTACTACGTCATCCGGCCCGAAGGCCGCCGCAACTATGGCGAACTGATCGAGCCACCACGCGCCATTCCGGACGCGGTGGCTGCGACGGTGGATGGAGGGCCTGTGGGCCTGCGCTCGCTCAAGGGGCAATGGTTGCTGGTGAGCGTGGCCGGCGGAGCCTGCAATGCCGCCTGCCAAAAGCACCTGTACTTGCAGCGCCAGCTGCGCGAAAGCCTGGGCAAAGGGAAAGACCGCCTTGACTGGGTCTGGCTCGTGGATGATGCGGCACCGCTGCC
Source organism: Acidovorax sp. (assembly GCA_046318695.1). GTDB lineage: Bacteria > Pseudomonadota > Gammaproteobacteria > Burkholderiales > Burkholderiaceae_C > Acidovorax. The sequence goes on along the minus strand of JBKCTS010000209.1, from coordinate 25 downwards.
TGCAGAGCTGGGCACCGCCCTGCAA
>JBKCTS010000208.1:0-1763 GCA_046318695.1 Acidovorax sp. | reverse complement strand
CCCGTGTACGGTGTGCAATGGCGCAGCTGGCCCACGCCCGATGGCGGGCACATTGACCAAATCGCAGAGGTCATCAAAACGCTCAACACCAATCCAGACTCACGCCGCATCATTGTCAGCGCTTGGAATGTGGCCGAGCTCAACAAAATGGCACTCATGCCCTGCCATGCTTTCTTTCAGTTTTATGTGGCACCCGCTCAACACGCGGGTGAACGCGCGCGCTTGAGTTGCCAGTTGTACCAACGCAGTGCGGACATTTTTTTGGGCGTCCCGTTCAATATTGCCAGCTACGCACTGCTCACGCACATGCTGGCGCAGCAGTGCGACCTGGAAGTCGGCGACTTCATCTGGACCGGCGGCGACTGCCACATCTACAGCAACCACCACGAGCAGGTGCAGACGCAGCTGGCACGCGCGCCGTATGCGTATCCCACGCTGCGCATCGTGCGGCGGCCAGACAGTATTTTTGACTACCAGTACGAGGATTTCGAGGTGCTGGACTACCAGTGCCACCCGGCCATCAAGGCGCCCGTGGCCGTCTGACGCGCGGGCATCCGATCCACCGGGGCGCGCTGCAGCCCATCGACACGCCGCCCTTCCCTTTGCCTTCTTTCAACTCCCACATCACCCTGTCGTCTGGCGGATTTCACGACCACGGTCCGCAACGCAACCACCCTCGCGCCCATGCCTCTCAACCTGATCTATGCCCGCGCAGCCAACAGCGTCATCGGCAAGAACAACCAGCTTCCCTGGCACCTGCCTGAGGACCTGGCGCATTTCAAGCAGCTCACCCAGGGCTGCCCGGTCGTCATGGGCCGCAAGACCTGGGATTCACTACCGCCCCGCTTTCGGCCCCTGCCCGGCCGCACCAACATCGTGATCACCCGCCAGCCCCACTGGCAGGCCGCCGGAGCCAGCCGTGCTGCCAGTCTGGGCGATGCACTGGCCCAGTGCGACCCCAGCCAAACGGTGTGGGTGATTGGCGGCGCGCAGATCTACGCCGAAGCCCTGCCCCAGGCAGTGCGCCTGGAGGTCACCGAACTTGAACAGGACTTTGACGGGGACGCACACGCACCCCTGCTCGGGCCCGAGTGGACAGAGTCGGCACGCCACCGCCAGGTCAGCACGAACGGCCTGGCCTTCAGCTTTGTGACCTATGAGCGCAGTGCCTGACGCTCACGCAAAAGAACTCACATTTTGATAGCTACAATCGCCCTATCGACGTGCGTAACAGGCCCATAAATCATGAAAATTGCAACCTGGAACGTGAACTCCCTGTCGGTGCGGCTGCCCCAGGTGCTGGCCTGGCTGAATGCCAACCCGGTCGATGCGCTGTGCCTGCAGGAGCTCAAGCTCACCGACGACAAATTTCCCCACGGCGCATTCAAGGAGGTCGGGTACGAAGCAGTGGCGTTCGGCCAGAAAACCTACAACGGGGTCGCCATCGTCAGCCGCAAGCCGGTGCGGGACGTGGCGCGCAACATCGCAGGATTCCCGGACGGCCAGGCGCGCGTGTTGGCAGCCACCTTGGACACACCTGCCGGACCGCTCAGACTCATCAACGGCTACTTCGTCAATGGGCAGGAGCCGGGGTCGGAGAAATTAGCCTACAAGATGCGCTGGTTGCAGGCGCTGCAAGACATGGTGCGCGCCGAACTGCAGGCCCACCCGCAACTGGCACTGGTGGGCGACTTCAACGTCGCACCCGAAGACCGCGATTCGTACGACCCGGAGGGCCTGCGCGGCACCATCCACCACACCGA
>JBKCTS010000207.1:0-1489 GCA_046318695.1 Acidovorax sp. | reverse complement strand
TTGCCAGGCGGTTTGCCTGTCGGACTGGGTGAGTTTGCGCGGGGTGTTCAGGTGGTCGCTGTGCACGGCATAGGTGGTGCCTTTGATCACTGCCGCTATCGGCAGGGGGCCGCTGGCGGTGGGCAGGTAGTGTGGCGTCGCTGGTGTAGGTGCGGCTGGTGGTGGTGCCAGCCACCTGGCGCGTGCCGTCGACACGTCCGAAATCTGCCACTTTCTCGGACAGTGCCGCCTTGGTGGAGGCAGCAGACATCGGTAGCTACTTGACCGGCACGGCATCGACCATGCGGTAGAACAGGCCGTACGGGTCGTTGGTGAGTACCGTGAACCGGCCCTCCACCACCACGGGCTCCAGCGAATAGCGCACCGGCGTTTTGGCCTTGACTTCGACCATGCTTTCCGGGCCGCCGGGCATGCAAAACGAGCAGGTCAGCGGCACCGAGGTGAGCAGAAAGTGCGTCTGCGTAGCGCGGGCATTCATCGGCATCATGAAGCCCTGGATGCGCTGCACGGTCTTGTCCAGGCCCTTCTGGGCGTCGTTGAACACGGGGACGATGCTGTCCCGGGTGGTTTTCTTGGTCAGGTCGGTCAGCACCGACCAGGGCACCACGTCGTTACGGTCTGGCAGTGGCGCAATCGGGCTGTTGGGGCTGTGAAAACCCGCCCCCGATCCGGCAGGCACACCGGCTGGCGGGCTCCCGCCCGCACCGGGCGGCAGCGGCGAGCTGAGCACCACCGGCGGCGTTGCGGGGGTGTTGCCCTTGGCGGTGCCGGAGGGGGTCTGCGCCTGACTCGCGCCCGCCAGCCCCCCCAGCAGGGCCAGCGCGAAGGCCGTGATTTGCACGCGTGCGCCAGCCGCCTGCCTTGCCCCGGCCCGGGCAGGGCCATGCAAGCGCCTGGGCCATGGCTGGCCGCCGTGGGGGGGTGCTGCGTGGGGCGAGCTTGTCATGGGCAGTCCTCGGGTGGGGCGATGAGGGAAGTGGCAGGCCTGGGCGGGTGCCAGTGGTCAGTGCGCGTGGCGCATGCCGCAGTACTTGCCAATGGCCAGATTCTTGCAGGCCGCCTGCAGTTCCTTCTGGCATGTGTCGTGGCCCTTGCCCGATTCAAGGCACTTGGCGGCGGCCTCGTGTGCGGCGGCCATGGCCCGATGGCGCTCGATGTCGGCCTTGATCTCCTTGTCGGAGTGGGCGTTTTGCGCGTGCGCCAGCGCAGCGGCCAGCAGCAAAGGGGCCGCAACAAGGGATGCGAGAAGGTGTTTTTTCATGGTTTGGCTTTCGTTCAAGGGTTGATCGTGATGACAGGGGCACGGCGCGCCAGCGCTGGCACGCCGTGACGCCCACGCATGGGCAGAGGTGGAAACGGGCGCGGCACGGTCATGTCTGCCCCAGCAAATCAGCTACATCGGTACGGTAGGCCTGCATGGCTGGCAGCAGCGCTGCCAGCGCGGCGATCAGCCCGGCCAGCAGTGGAACGCCCGCTTCGGCGGGTAGCC
>JBKCTS010000206.1:0-10885 GCA_046318695.1 Acidovorax sp. | reverse complement strand
AGCGGGTCGGTGTAGAAGCTCTCGGGCACCTCGGAGTTGCGGGCCTTGCGCACCAGCTCCACATGGTTGATGTACGCCGAACCATCGGCCCACTGGTAGGCACGCGGCAGCGGGGCCATGCACTGGGCAGGGTCAAACGGGAAGGCGTGGCGGGCGCGGCCGCTGTTGAGTTGCTCATACAGGTCTTGCAGTTGGGGCGAGAGGAAGCCCCAGTCGTCCAGCACCTGCTGCAGCTTGCTGGCGATGCCGGTCGCATAATGGGCTGCGCCCAGGTCGCGGGATACAACCACGAGTTGGCCGTCGCGCGAGCCGTCTTTGTAGGTAGCGAGTTTCATGGTGGCAGGACCTTTGTCTCAGGGTGAAGTTCTGGGAGAAGTTCTGGTAGGTGCAATTCCACCCAAGCACCCGTACCGCACCCTGGGCGAAAGCGATGGTACCGATACTCCAGGCAAAATTACGTTTTAGTAAATTGATTCAACTAAACAAAACTCGCGAATTTTAGTGCACATGGCCAAAGAACGTGCAGGTATTCAGTCGGTGGAGGTTGGTTTTGCGTTGCTGGACGGACTCACCCGCTCACGCGGCCCCCTCATGCTCAAGGAGGTGGCCGCCGCTGGCGGCATGAGCGCGGCCAAGGCGCACCGGTATCTGGTGAGCTTTCAGCGCCTGGGGCTGGTGGTGCAGGACGCCCGTACCGCCCACTACGACCTGGGGCCAGCCGCGCTGAAACTGGGGCTGGCATCGCTGGCCCGGCTGGACGCCATGCGCATGGCCCGCGAGCGCATACCAGAGCTGATGGAACGCATCGGCCCCACGCTGGCCCTGGCGGTGTGGGGCAACCACGGGCCGACCATCGTGCACTGGGAAGAATCGCCCCAGGCCGTGACGGCCACCCTGCGCCTGGGCGATGTGATGCCGCTGCTGTCGTCCGCCACGGGCCGGTGCTTTGCCGCCCACATGCCCCCCGAGGTCGTGGCACCGCTGATCAAGGAGGAGCTTGGCCGCGCCGTCAAGATGCGCCGCACCGACCTGCCCACCACCATGACCGAGGTCAAGACCCTGCTGGCCGACGTGCGCGAGCGGGGTGCGGCGCGCGTGGTCGATACGCTGCTGCCGGGCATCGTGGCCTTTTGCGCGCCGGTGTTTGACGCGGACGGCCACCTGGAGCTGGGCATCACCACGCTGGGCTCCATTGCCACGTTCGACCCCGAATGGGGCGGCGCGGTGGATGTGCCCCTGCGCGCCGCCGCCGCGCAGCTGTCGCGTGACCTGGGCGCGGGCAGCGCCTGAAGCCGCAGCAGTCCGTGCCGCGGCGCACCCTGTTCCTGATTACTGCGGCGGTGCTGGCCCTGCACTGGCTGGTGCTGGGCGGTGTCTCGCTGGGGTGGGACCACGCGCCGCAGCCTGCGGGCAAGGTGTTCAGCACGCGCAGTATTGCGCCCATCCCGCCAGCGCCGCCCGCAGCGCCGACCGCCGAAACCACCCCGCCAGCGCGCGAACGCCCGGCTCCCACAAGCCGCCCGGCGCCCCGAAAGCCATCCACCCTGCCCCGGCAACCCGCCACCGGCCCCCAGGCGGACGACATACCCCCGGCAGCCATCTCGACCACAGCGGCTGAGGGCAGCAGCGGGGCTGCCGACCCCCTTGCGGCAGACACCGCAGCCGCGGCGGCGGCCCCACCCGATGCCGGGGCAGCCCCCGCATCCGCCCCGCTGGCCGCGGCCTCCACCCCCCCGCCCGCCAGCGCTGATGCACCCACCGGCGCTGGCCTGGACATCAGCCCGCCGGGCGATGGCGCGGCCCGCAGCGCCAGCACTGCGCCCCCACCGACCCTTCTGCCGCCACCGGCGCGGCTGAGCTTCGACGTGACCGGCCAGGCCAAAAAGTTTGCCTACAACGCACGCGCCGAACTGCTGTGGCAGCACGACGGCAACCGCTACGAGGCACGCCAGGAAATCGGCGCGTTTTTGGTGGGCAGCCGGGCGCAACGCAGCGTGGGCACCATCAACGCCCAGGGGCTGCTGCCTGAACGCTTTTCCGACAAGTCGCGCAGCGAACAGGCGGCGCACTTTGACTACAGCAAGGGCCGCGTTATCTTCAGCGCCAACACGCCCGACGCCGCCTTGGGCCCCGGCGCGCAGGACCGCCTGAGCGTGTTCATCCAGCTCGGCGCCCTGCTGGCGGCAGACCCGCAGCGCTTTGTGCCGGGCACCCAGATCACGCTGACCACCGTGAGCGCCCGGGCTGCCGACCGCTGGACGTTCAGCGTGGAAGCGAGCGAAACTCTGGACCTGCCCGCCGGGCCGACCGCAGCCCTCAAGCTGCAACGCCTGCCGCGCAAGGACTACGACCAGAAAGCCGAGCTGTGGGTGGCGCCCGCTCTGGGCTACCTGCCTGTGCGCATCCGCATCACCCAGGCCAACGGGGACTTTGCCGACCTGCAACTGAGCAGCCGCACAACGCCCTGACGCCCCCGCGCACGGCAACAGGACAGGCCCGGCCGGGTCCAGGCGGCGTCTGCCAAAACATCGCCCGATCAGGACTGTTGCGCCAGCGCCGCAAAGTCTGCACTTTTTCGATCTGCCTGCACGGATGTTGCCTTTTGTGACACACTGTAACTGCCGTGGTTCAAATCCCGAGCGGCCAGGCAACACGGCTGGGCCGGCCGGTGGCACACCAGCCCACCGCCGAGCCAGACATCGTCGCCAGAGCGCCCGGGGCTTGAACTTGGCACACCCGCTGTCATCTGTCATTCATCGCGTGGGTGCAGCCTGGCATTTTGCGCCAGGACGCCTCAGGCTCCACATCGACAAGGGGAACATGATGCAAATGCTCTACGACTCAGAATCCTTCGTGGTGGTCCACATGCTGCCCGACGCTGTTGAGGCCACAACGAGCCGCCAGGTGCTGAACGACACTGCACCCGCCGTTCCCCAGCTCGCTCGCCACGGTTTTGAAATCGTGGACAAGCGATCGGGCAAAGAGGTCTACCTCGACGGCTCCTGGGCCGAGATGTTCCAGGAACAGATCCTGGCGTGGCAGCGCGACACGCCCACGCAGGAAGAGGTGGAAGATGCGCTGGACCGCTACGCCGGGCTGGCGCAAAACCCGGTTGTGGTGCATTGAACCCCACTTAGGCGCTGCGCGCCTTTTCGCACGGGATACGACGACCTCGCTGCGGGGCGGCGGTAGCGTGTTGCCCCCGCGCTCATCCGCAGGTGCCCAGATGCCCGCACTGCGTGCAGTAATCGCAGCCATCCTTGCGGATCACCGCATGGGCGCCGCATTCGCTGCACTTCTTACCGGCCATGGCCTGCGGCACGGGCACGGCCACCGCAGGGGGCTCATCCAGCGGCAGTTGCTGCTGCACCGGGTCCGACACGCGGCGCGCCAGAATGTTCTGGATGGCGTAAGCGATGGCCGCCACTTCGGAGTCGTGCCACATGGGCACCACGGTGCCGTCGTCCTTGCGGTGCGTGCCCAGTCGCACGGGGCCGCGGTCCCAGGCCACCTTGCGCATGTCCGACAGCGCGCGCTCCAGGAATCCGCCGCGCGCCGCCAGCGACAGCATGCGCATGCTGGAGGTAATCCACTGCTGCGATTCGCCGCTTTGCCCCACGGGCATGAAGAATTCGATGGCGCGGTCCACCGTGCCCTTGCCGACGCCGGTGGGCACCGGCAGGAACGACACGATGAGGTACAGCGTCTTGTGGCCCTCCTGCGTCCAGTACTCCAGCTTCTCGGCCACGGCCGACAGGCCGCCACTGGGGCGGCTCTCGATCACGGTGCGCATCGGGTCCACGTGCGGCGCTGGCGCTGCCACGGCGGGCGGCGCGGGTGCGTGGACTTCCAGCACCGAGCCCAGGATGGTATTGGGCCGGTAGGTGGCCAGGCCCTTGAGGCCTGCCCGCCAGGCCTGCAGGTACAGGTCCTTGAAATCCGCGTACGGATAGTCGGCCGGAATGTTGACCGTCTTGGAAATGGCGGTGTCCACAAAGGGCTGCACCGCTTCCATCATGGCGATGTGGTCCTGCGCAGACATGGCCAGCGCCGATACAAAGTAGTCGGGCAGCGCGTCCACCTGGCCGCCCAGGTCGCGGTACAGGCGCCAGGCGTGGTCTTGCACCGTGTACTCGGTGGTGCTGCCGTCGGGTTCGCGCTTTTTGCGCGTGTATGTCCACGAGAACGGTGGCTCGATGCCATTGGAGGCATTGTCGGCAAAGGCCAGGCTTACCGTGCCCGTGGGCGCAATGGACAGCAGGTGGCTGTTGCGGATGCCGTGCTGGCGGATGGACGCCTTGATCGATTCGGGCAGGCGGCTGGCGAAGGTGCCCTCGGCCAGGTATTTTTCCGCGTCAAACCTGGGAAACGCGCCCTTTTCTGCGGCCAGCTCCACGGACGCCGCATAGGCCGCGTCGCGCATGCACTGGGCAATGCGGGCGGCCATGTCGCGGCCCTCGGGCTGGTCGTAGCGCAGGCACAGCATGGCCAGGGTGTTACCCAGGCCGGTGAACCCGACACCGATGCGCCTTTTCGCGGCAGCCTCTTGGCGCTGCTGCGGCAGGGGCCAGAAGGTAATGTCCAGCACGTTATCGAGCGCCCGCACCTGCAACTCCACCACCTTGGCAAACGTGTCAAAGTCGAAGGTCGGCACACCGCCAAAGCCGAAGGGGTGGCGCACGAAGCGCGGCAAGATCACGGGGCCCAGATCGCAGCAGCCATAGGACGGCAGAGGTTGTTCGCCGCAGTTGTGGACCACGAGGCCATTGGCGTCAAAGGCATGTACGTCGGCCACGGACACGTCATAGACATCTTCCACCCCAGCCTCTGCCAAGGACTGCACGGTCGCGGTGAACCGTTCGCGGTTGAGCGCGCGCTGGTATTTCGCCAGGCCGTCTTGCAGGCGCGCCGCCTTGTCGGTGTCGCAAAAGCCCACGCGATCGGCAAACACCGCGATGTTGTCGCCGCTGATGACGAGTTCGTGCTGAGCCCGGGTCGCGCAGGGCCGCAGCCCCCCTTTTCCGTCGGGCAGATCGCGCTCGGCAGCAGCTCGCCGGTTGCGGTACAGCCTTGACACAATGCCCATGCGCAGCAGCATGCGCTGCACGGTCTGCAGCAGCGCCTCGTCACTTTGCGAGAGGCGCACGCTCAAACCCTTGTCCTGCGCGCCTTGTACCGATCCATCGGCGTCAAACAGCCCAGAAAGGAGTCCCTGAGCAAAGGCAGACGATCGCTGCTCCATGGCGACGGTGATGGTCTTCCTGCCGGGCGCCATACCCAGTTCATGCGCCAGTTTCCACAGCGCTGCGCTGGCCATCCGTGCTTCGCCACGCCCGCCGACAGGGCGTTGAAAACCCCTGAAATCGGCACGGTGCGGCAGGGTTGCAGCCGCTGCGGTGGCTGCTTGCATGATGCCGTCCGCCCCTGAGGCGGCAAAGGCCACCATGCCCTGGCCCACGGCCCGAAGCTCGGGGGCCCACACGGAAATCACGGCCTTGTCGGCCTTGAGGGTTCCATCACCGATCAGCAACCCGAGCAGATAACCTTGCTCCCGGGTGCCAGCGCCGTCCCAGCCCGCCAAAGCGCGATGATCATGCAGCACGATCTCGTCGCCAGGTTGCAGTTGCGCTGCCTCGGCCCACTCCACTTCCAGGCAATATCGGGTCTTGCGGGCCACCCGTCGCACACGGTGGTCTGCAGTCAGGCGCAGGGTGTGGCCTTCGCGGGTCTGTAGTTGGAGCACGGGTTTGGTGCCGGTTCTCAGGAAGCCCTGGCTCTCGACCCGGTAGGCGCGTCCATCCACCAGCGCCGAAAACGGTCGCCCCACGAGGTCCGCCACCCGAGCGGGGCCCTGGCTCGTCGTCACCCAGGTATCGGCCGTCACGCAGGGGTTGGTCGCCGCAATCTCCTCGCAGTAGCGCAGGTTGTTGTCTTCGTTGATGCGCCCAAGGAACAGGATGCCCGGCTCGGCAAAGTCATAGGCGGACTTCATGATCGTGTCCCACAGGGCACGGGCCTGCACGGTGGCATAGACCCACTGGCCGTCGGCGCGCTGGTGCGCGCCCTGGGCGATGAGTTCGTCTCCCGGGCTGGCCTTGTGGACCAGATCCCAGGCGCCGCCATCCTGGACGGCCTGCAGGAATGCGTCGGACACGCCCACGGACACATTAAAATTGTTCCAGCGACCGGGCGTGCGCTTGGCCGTGATGAACTCCTGCACATCCGGATGGTCGATGCGCAGCACGCCCATCTGCGCCCCGCGGCGCGCACCCGCGCTCTCCACGGTGGAGCAGGACTGGTCGAACACATTCATGTAGCTGCACGGGCCCGACGCCAAAGAGGCCGTGCCCTTGACGCGGGCACCCCTGGGGCGGATGCGCGAGAAGTCATACCCCACACCGCCGCCGCGCCGCATGGTCTCGGCCGACTCGCGCAGCGCCTCGTAGATGCCCGGGAACCCCTCATCGTCCACGCCCTGAATGCAGTCACCCACCGGCTGAACGAAGCAGTTGATGAGCGTGGCCTGGATGTCGGTGCCCGCAGCGCTCATGATGCGGCCCGCGCCGATGGCCCCGGCGTGCAGGTTGGCCAGGAATCGCGACTCGTACTCGCCGCGCAGCGCAGGCGCCTCGGCCGATGCCAGGGCCCGCGCCACGCGGGTGTAGACATCGTCGGCCGTGGTTTCGCCAGGCTTGAGGTATTTCTCGCGCAGCACATCCAGGCTGATGGGCTGTGGGGAGGTTAACGGGGCGGGCGAGGCGGTGGGTTCGCGCTTCATGGGTGCAGATGGTTGGGGCTCACATGTCGGCGGCAGGCCCACCAGCATGCACCCTGCCGCGTCAGTCTGCAAGAGGCCCCAGGGCAGCGCCACCACGCAATGCGCGCTGCGCCTGGACGCGGTGTAGGCACGATGCGACTGCGGTCTCTTGGCAGGGGTCGGGTCGGCGCGGCGTAGCATGAAGCCATGCCAACGCACGAATCACCCGTCAGCGCGCTCGCAAGCGCTACCCCTCCACCCGTCGCGCCTTGCAGCACCCGTGCGGCACTTGCTCTGGAAGCGATCACCACTGCCACGGCACAGCGCGGGCGCATGGGCCGACTGGGCGTCGGGGCCACGGCCAAAGCCCTTTTGGGGGTGGGTGCCATGGCCACGCTGGTGGCACTCACGGGCTGCGCCACCACCGACGCCTTGGATGCCGCCACGGGCGCAGCACAGGGCTGGAGTCGCCAGCTCGATGCCCTGCTGCCCACCGACGTGTTGCTGCTGGGCGAGCAGCACGATGCCACCGCGCACCAGGCTCTGCAACGCGACACCGTGCAGCGGCTCGCGGCGCGCGGCCAGCTTGCCGCCGTGGTGATGGAGATGGCCGAACGCGGCCACAGCACCGCCGCCCTGCCCGCCAGCGCCACCCCGGCCCAGGCCCAGGCCGCCCTGCAATGGAACGATGCCGCCTGGCCCTGGCAGGCCTATGGTCCGGTGGTGATGGCTGCCGTACAGGCGGGCGTGCCCGTGCTGGGGGGCAACCTGCCGCGCAGCGCCATGCGGGCCGCCATGCAAAACGCCGCGTGGGACGCCCACCTGCCGCAAGCGGCACTGCAGCGCCAATACACCGCACTGCGCGAAGGCCACTGCGGCCTGCTGCCCGAGTCGCAGATCGCCCCCATGGCGCGCATCCAGATCGCGCGCGATGCCAGCATGGCCCAGACCGTGCAGGGCGTGCTGCAGCCAGGCAAGACGGTGCTGCTGGTGGCGGGCGCCGGGCATGTGCAGCGCAGCATCGGCATTCCCACCCACTGGCCTGATCATGTGCGCGCGCAGGTGGTGGTGGCGCTTGCGGGCGAGGCTGCGCCTGCCCCCCACGCTGGCGATGCGGATGCCGTCGTCCCAACCGCCGCGCCGCCTGCGCGGGATGCATGCGCCGAACTACGCTCGCGATGGCCCGGCGCGCCCGCGCCGGCCGCCGGCGCGGGCAAGCCCTGATCGGCAGCGCAGCCAAGCGTGAGATGCCAGAACGCAGCCGGTCACGCTGTGCGATGGCGACGGGCAGTGCCCCGCCCCGCGCAAACCTCCGGGCCTGCAAGCGGGTCTGTGGGGTGGGATCAGCGATCAGCAAAGCGCAAGCCTACGGGGCCCTCCAGCTTCCGGTTCCCCGCGCCAAGGGCCATGCTGCGACAATCGGGCCGCTATGAACCACGCCTACATCCTCACACTGTCCTGCCCCGACCGGCTGGGGCTGGTGCATGCCGTCTCGGGCTTTCTGCTGGAGCACGACGGCAACATCGAAGAAGCCGCGCAGTACAACGACCATGCCACCGGCCTGTTCTTCATGCGCGTGCAGTTTGCCTGCGACCAGCATGACACGGCCACCCTCAAAACGCGTCTGGCGGGCTTTGCACAGCCATACTCGATGCGCTGGAGCCTGCACGAGACCGCGGCACCCATGAAGACCGTGCTCATGGTCAGCAAGGAAGGGCACTGCCTCAACGACCTGCTTTTTCGCTGGAAAAGCGGTCTGCTGCCCATCGACATCCGGGCCATCATCAGCAACCACCGCGACTTCTACCAACTGGCGGCCAGCTACAACGTGCCGTTCCACCACATCCCGCTCACTGCGCAGACCAAGGCCCAAGGCGAGGCAAAACAACTGGAGATCATCGAGGCCGAAGGGGCCGAACTGGTCGTCTTGGCCCGCTACCTGCAGATACTTTCGCTGGACCTGTGCCAAAAACTCGCCGGCAGGGCGATCAATATCCACCACAGCTTCCTGCCCAGCTTCAAGGGCGCCAAGCCCTACTACCAGGCCCATGACCGCGGCGTGAAGCTGATTGGCGCCACGGCGCACTACGTGACCGCCGACCTGGACGAAGGCCCCATCATCGAACAGGATGTGGCCCGCGCCGACCACACCGACACCGTCGAAGACCTCACGGCCCGCGGCCGCGACACCGAAAGCCAGGTGCTGGCGCGCGCGGTGAAGTGGCACAGCGAGCACCGCGTGATCCTCAACGGCCACAAGACCGTGATTTTCCGGTAGCCTGCGCTTGCAGATGACCACGGCAGCCCCCTCCTCCTTCCTCAGCAGCGCGGCGCGGCGCATACCGCCCATCCAGTGCCTGCTGACTTTTGAGGCTCTGGCGCGCCTGCGCAGCGTGACGCAGACCGCCGATGAGCTGTGCGTGACCCCCAGCGCCGTGAGCCATCGGGTCAAGCAGCTCGAGCAACTGCTGGGGGTGCGCTTGTTTGGCCGGGCCGATTTTTCGCTGACCACCGAGGGCAGCACCTACCTGGCCCATGTGCGCGAGGGGTTGGGTGCGCTGCAGCGGCTTCCGGGGCAGGCTGCGCTCCCCGGCCGCCGGAGGCTCAAGCTGGCGGTAACGCCCACCTTTGCCCGCATCATCCTGATCCCACGCCTGAAGCAGTTCACCGAGGCCTACCCGGAGATCGACCTGGCCCTGCAGGTCTCCATCCCGCTGCTGGACGTGGTGGCGGAAGATGCCGACCTGATCGTTCGCTTTGGCCCGGGCCACTACGCCGATATGGAGCATGTGGTGATCGCCCACGACAGCGTGACGCCCCTGGCGTCGCCCAGCTTTGTGCGCGACCAGGGCCCGTTCGAGCGGCCCGAGGACCTGGAAGGCGTGCCCCTGCTTCGCAGCCCGCTCGAGCCCTGGCGCACCTGGTTTGCCGCCACGGGCCTGGACTGGCCGGAGCCCGTCGAGGGCTCGCAGTTCAGCGACATCGGGCTGATGTGTGACGCTGCCGCCGCAGGCATGGGCGTGGCCCTGGTGCGTCACCGGCTGGGGGCGCCCTGGCTGGAAGACGGCACGCTGGTGCGCCTGTTCCCGATGGACACGCCGAGCCCCCACTCCCACTACCTGTGCTGGCGCACCGGCGCGATGGACCGCTGGGAATGCGCGGCGTTTGCGGAGTGGCTGCACAAGACGATGGGGTAGGGCCACTGACCCACGCGGCGTCGCTGCTCAACCCTGCTGGCGGCAAAGGCTTTGCGTTGTTATTGACAAAAGCAGGTTCAAAAATGGCTTTCGCGCACGTTGCGTAAGCCCATGTTGCTATCTAAATAGTAGCAATAGATGTTTTCACAGCCCCCTGAAGAAAAACTCACGCGCCTGGCCCGCCCCAAGGCCGTGCCAATCACCTAAAGTGGTGGACATGAACACCACCAGCACATCTGCCCTCGCTGCCATTTCCTCCACCGAGCGCACGGCCCGCCAGGCCGAGGTCGTGCAGGCCCTGGGCCGCGTGCTGCCGGCCCATGCCCTGCTGTGGAACGCCGAGGACACCACGCCCTACGAGTGTGACGGCCTGACCGCCTACCGCCAGCGCCCGCTGGTGGTGTGCCTGCCCGAAACCTACGACGAGGTGCAGGCCGTGCTGCGCGTATGCCACCAGCTGCAGGTGCCCGTGGTGGCGCGCGGCGCGGGCACGGGCCTGTCGGGTGGGGCCATGCCGCATGCCCTGGGCGTGACGATGTCGCTGGCCAAGTTCAACCGCATCCTGAAGATGGACCCCGAGAGCCGCACGGCCGTGGTGCAGTGCGGCGTGCGCAACCTGGCCATCAGCGAGGCCGCCGCGCCCCACGGCCTGTACTACGCGCCCGACCCCAGCAGCCAGATCGCCTGCACCATCGGTGGCAACGTCGCCGAAAACTCGGGGGGGGTGCACTGCCTGAAATACGGCCTCACGGTGCACAACGTGCTCAAGGTGCGCGCCATCACCATGCAGGGCGAGGTGGTGGAGTACGGCAGCCTGGCGCCCGATGCGGCCGGGCTCGATCTGCTGAGCGTCTTCATCGGTAGCGAGGGCATGCTCGGCGTCGTGACCGAGGTGACCGTGAAGCTGGTGCCCAAGCCTGCGGTGCAGCGC
>JBKCTS010000205.1:0-3766 GCA_046318695.1 Acidovorax sp. | reverse complement strand
CGGTACAAGAAGATGTCTCAACATTTAAAATGATGAACCGGACCCCAAGTGCTTGATCGGCTTGCCCTTGGGGGTTTAGCAGGTTTGCGATCTGGTATCTTCTAGCCCGCCAAAATCCCAATAAACATACGCCCTTCGGGGCGTTTTGTTTTGCTACCCCCCAAACTACCAGCCCTGAATTCCGCGTTTGGACAAGACGGGTTGCGCGGCGTGATGGGGCCGCGGCCTTGGCTTCCCGACTGCTTTCCGGCCAGTTTGGAAAAACGCCCTTCGATTCGGCCCGACTTTGCCATGGCGGTTCAGCGTCCGGGCTGATCACTCCTGGCGCTATCTTGCCGGGGCGCGTCGCCGGTCAATGAATTGATTGAATGCCTCCCGGGCCTCAATGCTCCCGAACAGGGCCGTATGGGCGCCGGCAACATCAAGGAAAACCCGTTGCTGGCAGTTGGTGCAGGTCTGTACGGCCTGCTTGAAAAGCGGCCACGAGCGCATCTGGATAGGGTCGTCATCCCGGCCTTGAACGAACAGCACGTCCGCTTTGAATCCCTCGGTGAACGACAGCAGGGAGACCTTTCGATACGGCTCGGGGTTGGCCGAGGGCGGACCATAGCGCTGGACCATCAGTGTGCACACTCGGCCGGCTGGCTCGCCGCCGCGCTCCTCCAGCAGGCAGCGGAACTCGAGGTCCAGCGGTCCCGGGGCATTGGCAATGACGCCGTCCGTCGGATGCAGCGTATTGAGCCGGGTGACAACATAGGCGCCTTGGGAATGACCGGCCATGAAGACACGGTCTATCGGCAGGCCCAGCGCTTTCGAGGCTTCGTGCTTCACCCAAAGGAGAGCAGCCTCTGCCTCCCGCAGCCCTTCGCCAATCTCGCGATCCTGCTCCGGGTAGGCGACGCTGACCAGCAGCATATCGTCGCGGTTCAGCAGTCGCTTGAAGTTCTCAAGGGTGTTTTCGGCAGCCGCCTCGATTTGGTCGTCGAACCATACGGTGGGGTGGTAGAGCACAAGTGCATCCTTGACCGCAACCGGTGGGATGTGGATCACCACCTTCGCCGAGACCCCGCCATAGGTGATCGTGCGAATGCCTTGCACAGGCGCAACCGGGGGGCTCACCGGCGGTGGCGCGGGGCTCGGGATCGGGGCTTCTACGGCGGACCCTGATCCGCCGCAGCCGGCAGTGGCGATCAGCGACGCCATCGCGACGATCAACCCTGCCTGCCGGATCAATGGGGCCCATCTGCTGCCAAGGAACGTGTGCGTTGCGGTGCTCATGGCCTAGATCTCCTAACTTGTATGGAACGAGAAGGTGACTTTGGGGTCGTTAGAACAGGTGCTGGGCGGCGGGACGCTGGGGGCTTTCATCACACCCGAAATGTCACCACGGAAAAGCTTCTGCCGCTGCACTGCATTGCATACCGTTTTTGTAATCAGCTCCATAGTTCGGGCGGTAAAGAACCGCAAAGAATTGTTGTCTGGGCCCCGTACCATGCCGCAGGGCGGGTGGGCGAGCCGCTTGAAGGCAGCAAGCGCTGCTTGCGCGCCGCCTGCTTATCGCTTAACCTGCAAATTCAATTTCGGCCTCACTCTGCTGCTTTACAGACCAAGCAGCTCGGTGATTTCTTTACACGTTCCGTTCGAGCCACCCTTCCCAGCCAGCTGTGGATGGACCCGAAGAACCGCGTCGCCGTCCCATGAAATTGCTCCTCTTGCTTGCCTTGCTGTGCGTCTCAGCGTCCTCGGTGGCAGCGGGCAAGATTCGCTTTGCCCCAGAAAAGGACTATGGCCCTTTTGTTTACCAGGCGGCAGACGGCAAGGTGGTGGGTTTGTCCATCGACATCCTGGAGGCGCTCAAGCCGGGGCTGGATTCGCCTGTGCAGGAACTGCCGCCGCAGCCGCTTTCGCTGATCCTGGAGGCCGCGCAGCGCGGCGAAGTGGACCTGATTTCATCGCTGAGGCCCACGCCGGAGCGGTCGGCCTACCTGGCGTTCACTTCGCCGTATGTGCAGGTACCGGCAGTGCTGGTGGTGCGCCAGAGCGTGAGCCCCGCCAAGCTCAGTGACCTTCATGGCCAGCGGGTGGCGGTGGGCAAGGGTTATGCGGTGGAGGCCTTCGTGCGGCAAACCTATCCGCTGCTGGATTGGCAGGCGGTGCCCGACGACCTGACGGCACTGCAGGGTCTGATGGCCGGACACTACCAGGCTGTAGTGGCAGACATTGCCAGCGTGAGCCACTTGTTGCGCCAGCAGCAGGTCAAGGGCGTGCAGGTCTCTGAGGCAGTGGGTTTTGATTACCCCTTGAGCTTTGCCTACCGAAAGACCTTACCCCAGTTGGGGCGGCAGCTTGAGGCGGGGCTGCAGCGGCTGGATGACGGCACCCGCCAGAAAATTGTCAGTCGCTGGGTGGATGTCTCGGCCTTGGAATACGAAGACAAGCGCAGGCAGTGGCTGCGCTGGGCCGGGCTGCTGGTGGCGGCCGTGGCTGCCGCTGCACTCTCAGCTTCCTACCTGTTGCGAAGCACAAAGGGCGCCGCATGACGCCTTCGGCCCCCCACAGCGGCCCGCACTCCGGCGCCTGGATCGTGAGCATGGCCGTTGTGTACGGTCTGCTGGCGGTGCTGTCTTTGCTGCTGGCGGCGCGCCCTGGCCAGATCGCCACCTTGTGGTTCGCCAACCCGGTGGGCGTGGTGGCGCTTTTGGCGCTGCAGCGGCGCCAATGGCCCGCCATGCTGGTGGCCCTGGGGCTGGCGAACCTGCTGGCCAATGTGGCAGCCAAGCTGCCCGCTCAAAGCTTTGATGCGGCGACGTGGCTGTCGGCCGCAGCCTTTGTGCCCGGGAACTGTGCCGAGATGCTCTTGGGGGCGCTGGCCTTGGCGGCAGCAGGCGTGAAGGCGGTCGATCTGCAAAACCCTTTTCGCCTGACGCTGCTTTACGTGCTGGGCGCCCTGCTGCCATCAATGCTGAGCGCGGTGGCCGGCGCGGCGCTTGTGGCTGCCCCCGCCGACTTTGGCCGTGTTTGGGCGACCTGGTTGGCCGGCAGCCTGATCGGCAACGTCGCGGTGCTGCCGCGGGCCCTGCTGGTGTGGCTGCAAGGCCCTCGGCGCTTGCTGGCCGTGCTGGCCGACCTCAGAAATCAAGCCATGCTGTGGCTGGCCGTCGGCGCCACCCTGGTGTCGGCAACCACCTTGCCGCATCCCTTCGTGATGGTTTCCATGGCACTGGGCGTTCTCGCAGCCATTGGTGGCTTGGTGTTGGCCGGCATTGGCACCCTGTTGGTGGCTTTGTTGATCGGCCTGCTCATCGGCTCCGGCATTTTGCTTTTGCCTCCCTCGTCGGGCTGGTGGGCCGACAGCCTCTACTACAGCAGCGTCTTGGTCACACTGCTGCCCGGCATCTTCCTGGCTGCCACGGTCGATGGGCGCAGCGAGACGCTGGCGCGGCTCAGCGCCAGCGAGGAAAGGCTGCGCGCGCTCTATACCCAGACGCCAGCGATGCTGCATTCGCTCAGTCAAGAGGGCCGCGTCATTGATGTCAGCCAGCAATGGCTGAGCACGCTGGGTTTTTCAAGAAGCGAGGTTCAGGGCCGCCCGATTACCGACTTTCTCACGCCCGAGTCGGCTCGCGCGTTCCTGGCCTGGGCGGACCCTCGCCGCCCTTGGTCAGGCAGCTCCACCCTGGAGGGGCTGCAGATGGTCAAGGGCGATGGTGGCGTGATCGACGTGGTGCTCTCTGCCATCTGGGAAGTGGATGCACAGGGCCAGGTG
>JBKCTS010000204.1:0-6103 GCA_046318695.1 Acidovorax sp. | reverse complement strand
CGCCTGGCGCGTGCGGTTTCAAAACGTGGCGGGCCTGGAAATCTCCATGGCCTGGTCGTACCTAGCGATTCCTGTCGGTGCTTTGTTTGCGGTGATCGCCGTGCTGGCCCACCTGTTTGATCCGCTGCGCAACGAACTCGACACCGCGCTCTGATCCACCGCCAGCGCGTCCTGCGCTGGCTCTCGAATTTCGCGTGTTCTCCGTGCCCGAGCGGCGCGTTGGCGGAGCACGCCCTTTAAAGGAACTGTCATGGGCTCATTCATGCTCACCGCAATGCTGGTGCTATTTGCATTCAGCGTATCCGTCGCTGTCTCCATTGGCCTGGCCAGTGTGGTGGCAGTGATTGGCACCCCCGATCTGTCGATGATCGTCATTCCGCAGCAGCTATTCATCTCCATCGATAAATACCCGCTGGCTGCGATCCCATTTTTTATTCTGGCTGGCAACTTGATGGAAACCGGCGGCATTTCGCGCCGCCTGGTGGACTTTGCCAAGTCCATCGTCGGCGGCGTGCAGGGCGGCTTGCCGATGACCTGCGTGCTGACCTGCATGATCTTTGCCGCCGTGTCGGGCTCGTCCGTGGCCACCACCTTCGCCAGTGGGGCCATCTTGATTCCAGCGATGGTCAAGCACGGCTACCCCACGCCCGTGGCCGCATCAATTCAAGCCACGTCGGCGGAGCTGGGTGTGATCATCCCGCCCTCGATCCCGATGATTTTGTACGGGGTGTCAGCCGAGGTGTCCATTGGCGAGCTGTTCATTGCCGGCTTTGGCCCTGGCATTTTGATCTCGATTGGCCTGCTGATTTTTGTCTACATCTACTGCAAGGTCAAAGGCCTGGGTAAGAACGATGGCGATGGCCGCCTGTCCTTTGGCGTGGCCGCCAAGAACGCCACGCTTGCCCTGCTGATGCCCGTGATCATTCTGGGTGGCATTTATGGTGGCATCTTCACACCCACCGAGGCATCGGTGGTGGCCGTGGGCTATGCGCTGGTGGTCGGTTTGTTCATCTACCGTGAGATGAACCTTGCCACGGTGTATGCCGCGTTCAAGAAGTCGGTGATCTCCTCGGCGGTGATCATGTTCATCATTGCATGCGCTGGCCTGTTCTCCTTCCTGATCAGCCGTGCAGGCATCCCGGATGCGCTCGGGGCCTGGCTGGCCGAGGTGCTGCAAACCCCCGCCTGGTTCCTGCTCGGCGTGAACGTGGCGCTGTTCATCATTGGCATGTTCATTGAAACCTCGGCCTCCATCATCATTTTGGCCCCCATCCTCGTGCCGATTGCGATTCACTTCGGCATCGACCCGGTGCACTTCGGGATGATCATGGTGGTGAACCTGGCCCTCGGGATGATCACCCCGCCATTCGGTGTGAACCTGTTCGCAGCATGCGCCGTGGCCAAGATTTCGCTGGACCGCATGATCACCTCGCTGCTGCCTTTTGTGGGTGTGATTATTTTCTGCCTGATGATCATTACCTACGTTCCGTCCATCTCGCTCTTCTTGCGCGACCTGGTGTACGGAATGCCTAAGTGATCCCGTTGGCGCTGACCCCACCCCAACTGCGCGGAAATCACCCCATGAGTGCCCTGCCCACAACACATCCGGCCGCATTGGCACCAAGGATCGTTTTGCGCTCCTTGTTCGACACGGCATTGACCGCTGTGGATCCGCTGCAGTGTGTGCCCTCCTTTTTGCCTCCTCGCCCCAAGGGCCGCACCTTGGTGCTCGGCGCGGGCAAGGCCTCGGCCCGCATGGCGCGCGCGGTCGAAGCCATCTGGGACGGCCCGTTGTCGGGGCTGGTGGTCACCCGTTATGGCCACAGCGAACGTTGCAAGCGAATCAAGATCGTCGAGTCCGGTCACCCCGTGACCGACGACGCCGGTGCAGCCGCAGCGCAGCAGATGTTGACCCTGGCCCGCCAGGCGGGGCCCGATGATATGGTTCTGGCCCTCATGTCGGGTGGTGGGTCGTCCCTGATCACCTTGCCCGCAGAAGGTTTGTCAATGACCGAACTGCGCGCCGTGAATGTGGCCTTGCTGCGGTGCGGCGCCAACATCAGCGAGATGAACATGGTGCGCCGCCACCTGTCCAGCATCAAAGGGGGCCGTTTGGCCCAGGCCTGCGGCGCCGCGGCAGTGCACACCCTGGTGATTTCGGATGTTCCAGGGGATGACCCCGCAGTCGTGGCCTCGGGCCCCACCATCGCAGACCAAAGCAGCCCGCTGGACGCCCTCGACATCTTGAGGCGCCACAAAATTCCGGTGTCACAGGCGGTTTTAGATGTGTTGCACCGCCCGGCAGCCGCTCCCACGCGCGGCGATGGGCCTCGCTCCGTGCAGGTCATTGCAACCTCTGAACTGGCGCTGAACGCTGCTTCGGTGCACGCGCGGGAGCAAGGCTTTGCTGTCATCAACCTGGGGGGCGCGGTGGAAGGCGAATCGCGCGAGGTCGCTGCCTCACAAGCCGCTTTGGCCAAGAGCCTGCGCGAAGCGGGCGATCCGGGCGGCCGACCTCGCCTTGTGATTTCTGGCGGGGAAACCACCGTCACCGTCAAAGGAAATGGCCGCGGTGGGCGCAATAGCGAATTTCTGCTGTCGCTTGCCTTGGCCTTGCAAGGCCAGGGAGGTATTCACGCAATTGCGTGCGACACGGACGGCATTGACGGCGTGGAAGACAACGCCGGCGGCCTGATCGATCCCGACTCTTTGCACCGCGCCGACAAGCTGGGGCTCAAACCCCAGGCCTTGCTCGACAACAACGACGCCTATGCATTCCTGTCGGCCTTGGGCGATCTCGTCACCACGGGCCCTACCCGCACCAATGTCAACGACTTCCGCGCCCTGCTCATCACCTGAGGTGTCCCTATGTTGACTACTCCCACCTTTGCATCCACGGCCCAAGACCTGGCCCTGCGCCAACCGCCACGCCCCTGGCGCGGCACCAAAATCGTCGCCACCCTGGGCCCGGCCAGTCACGGTTTGGCCGATGTAATGGCCTTGGCAAACGCGGGGGTCGATGTATTTCGCCTCAACTTCAGCCACGGCACCCACGCGGACCACCAGCAGCGCCTGCAGTGGATTCGGGATGCGGAACAGGCAGTCAACCGCCCCCTTGGCGCCCTGCTCGACCTGCAAGGCCCGAAGCTACGGGTGGGTCTGCTGGCAGCCCCGATCGAACTACACGAGGGCAGTGAATTTGACCTGGTGTTTGGCAGCCAGCAAGCGCAGCCGCAGGACCCGGTGCCGGTGCCGCACGAGGAAGTGATTCGCTCGCTGGCGGTGGGCAACCAACTGTTGGTGGACGACGGCAAGCTGCGTTTGACCGTGGTTGCAACCACGGGCGACCGGGTGCGCGTGCGCAGCGAAGTCGCTGGCCGCCTGCAGGCACGCAAGGGCTTGAACCTGCCCGACACCATTTTGCCCATGGCGGCGCTCACGCCCAAAGACCTGCAAGACCTGGACTTTGGCCTCGCCCTTGGGGTTGACTGGATCGCCCTCAGTTTCGTGCAGACAGCCGAGGACGTGATGAGCCTGCGCGACCTGGTGCAAGGCCGCGCCGGAATCATCTCCAAAATCGAAAAACCCTCTGCAGTGGAACACCTGGAGGCCATTCTCGAATCGTCCGACGCCGTGATGATCGCGCGCGGTGACCTCGGCGTGGAACTCCCCCCAGAGGACGTCCCTGGCGTGCAGCGCCGCATCGCGCAACTGGCCCGCGAGATGGGCAAGCCCGTCATCGTCGCGACCCAAATGCTCGAATCCATGATCGAAAGCCCGTCGCCCACCCGCGCGGAAGCATCCGACGTGGCCACCGCGGTGTATGACGGTGTGGACGCCGTAATGCTGTCGGCCGAATCGGCGTCGGGCAAGTACCCCATTGAGGCGGTGAGCATGATGGCCCGCATCATTGAGCGGGTTGAAAGCGACCCCCGCCAACAGCGCCTGATGGCTTCGGTCACGGCGCGCACCCAGGCCAATGCCACCGATGCCATTGGTGCGGCGGTGCGTGTGGTTGCACAAACCGTTCCCTTGTCGGCCACCGTGACCTACACATCGTCGGGCGCGAGTGCCTTGCGCGTGGCCCACGAGCGGCCGCGTGCGCCCTTGATCGGCCTCACCCCCAATCCCGACACGGCACGCCGGTTGGCCTTGGTCTGGGGTGTGCGGCCCGTGGTGTCGCGCGACGCGGTCGATGTGGACGACATGGTGGCCTTGGCCACCAACGCCGTGGGCAAGCTCTGCCCAAATACACCAGAGCGCGCCATCGCCATCGTGGCGGGCATGCCCTTCGGTACGCCGGGCGCCACCAACATGCTCAGGCTGGTCACGCCCCTGGTGGGGGAGGAATCTTGCGCCAGTGCCGCCGAGGCGGTGCGTTAGCCGCAGTTTGCAGCCCCTATCGGTCACCACGGATATCCGTCCAAACGCCACTACCCGCCCGACATGCAGCCAACTGTTCCCCCCGCAGGAGTTCACCGCAGCCGCGCAAGCATCTGGGCGGTGGTGTTTCGTCGCCTGGGTCCAGGGGGCGCTCTCAAGCGTGTGATCGGATTGGTGCGCTCGGCCGTCATCTGGATGGCCGTCAAATGCGCGCTGCTGGTCAAGTCGATACGCGCCACGGCAGAGTCCGCCAAAAAGCAATTGGCCCTGTCTCAAGCGGTGGCCGAACACCAGCGCCATGTGTCCACGCTGATCGACGGCGTACTGCACCAAAGCGATCTCATCACGCGCCTGAGCACCGAGCATCTGCAAACGAGTCAAGCCACGTCGGATCAGCTCACAGACACATCCCGCTCCATGCGCAAGATCCGAACAGAGATCGACGGCGCAGCCTCTGAGATTCACAACCTGCAGCAGCAAACGCAAAAAATTGAAGATGTGATGCGTCTGATTTCGGATGTGGCGCGGCAAACCAGCCTGCTGGCCGTCAATGCCTCCATCGAAGCCGCCCGGGCAGGTACAGCAGGCCGCGGATTCGCAGTGGTGGCCAGCGAGATCAAGAAGTTGGCCGAGCAAGTCAATCAGTCCGTGCTGTCCATTGACGAGACCGTGAGTCAGGTACTCAAGTCCATGACTGCCGCCAACCAAAAAATGGTGCACATGCTTGAAGGCGTGTACGAGGCTGACCAATCCGTCACACAGGTGGCGGGCAACGTGGCGCAACAGGTGGAGCACTTTCAGGCAATCCAGAGCGCTGCCGCCGACATCAGTGAATCGGTACACGGGGTGGCGATTGCCGCGCAGGAATCGAGTGCCATCGTGCATCAGATCAGCCTGCTGAGCCAGCAAATTGATGCCGACAGCGAAGCGGCGGTGCAGGAAGTGGTGCTGCTGTCCGACCGCGCCGAGTCCGTGCAGTCCACCGCGGTCAGGGTATCCATTGGCGACAAGTTCGACAAGGTCATCCAAAAAGCCGTGCGCTACCACCAACAAGCGCTGAAAAAGCTGCATGACTTGCACGCACGGGGCGTGGATATCTTTGACCTTCAGTACCAGGACGTTCCCCGCACCAACCCGCCCAAATACAAAACCCGGTACGACACCGAGTTTGCACGCGTCATGACGCCGTTTTACGACCAGATCGTGGCGGATATCGGCATCCTGTTCTACTGCAATGCCTTGGACGTGAATGGTTACGTGCCAGCGCATAACGCCATTTATTCGCAGCCGGTCACGGGTGACTATGAGCACGACCTCAAGTACAGCCGCGACAAACGCAAGATGCTGGACGCGGCCTCGCAAAAAGCCGTGAACAACCGCACCGATGACTACCTGCTGGTGACCTACCTGCGCGACAACGGCGACGTGGTGTCCGATCTGTCGTTTCCCATCAAGGTGGGCGGCAGACATTGGGGCGCGATGCGATTTGGAATAGACGCCAACCGACTGTGACGTTGCGCACTGGTGGGGACAAAACGCCATCGCTCCTGCATGAAATCCGAATGGGCTTTGCATAACTTCTCAATGGGGACAAGTCATGACGAACGATCAAGCACAACTCACTCGCCGCCATTTACTCGGGGGCTTGACTGGACTGGCACTGGCGCCTTGGTCTGCGCCTGGCTTTGCTGCGGGCAAAGAAATCGTGGTCGGCCAGGTC
>JBKCTS010000203.1:0-3644 GCA_046318695.1 Acidovorax sp. | reverse complement strand
GCTGAAAGCGGTGCTGTTGACCGGGGTGTGGGTGCCGATGGCGCAGGTCTCGCTCCTGCCCCAGCCTTCGATCATGGTGCTGCCCGTGACCTTTTGCCAGGCCTTGGCCGTGCCCTCGCTGGCGGCCATGCCGCCGGCCTGCGAGACGCACAGGTGCGCGAAGTTGAGCGTCTTGAACTGTGCGTTTTGCAGCAGCGCGTTGAACAGCGTGTTCACGGCCGGTAGCAGGTGGAACGGGCGCTTTTTGAGTTCGGCAACGAACTTGGGGATGTCGCGCGGGTTGGGGATCAACGTCAGGCTGGAGCCCTGGCGGATGGCCAGCAGGCACAGCGTGAGCGCGAAGATGTGGTACAGCGGCAGCGCGGCAATGCTGTTGACGCGGCTGACGTCGCCCACCTTGGCGAGGGCGGGCGAGAACCAGGCCTCGGCCTGCAGCGTGGCGGCCACGATGTTGCGGTGGGTGAGCACCGCGCCCTTGGACAGCCCGGTGGTGCCACCGGTGTACTGCAGGAAAGCAATCGAGTCGAGCGTGGCCTGGCTGGGCGACAGCGACTTGCCCTCGCCCAGCGCCAGGGCTTTCTTGAAGGTGACGACCTTGCGCCCGCCCGACAGTGGCAGCTCGTAGGCGGGCACCATCTTGGCCAGGTGGCGCACGGCGAAGGTGATCCATGCGCCGTACCAAAAGCCCAGCAGGTCGCCCATGGAGGCCATCACCACATGCTGTACGGCGGTGCGCTCCACCACGTCGGAGAGCGTGCGGGCAAAGTTCTCCAGGATCACGATGGCGGTGGCGCCCGAATCCTTGAGCTGGTGCTCCAGCTCGCGTGCGGTGTACAGCGGGTTGACGTTGACGCAGGTGTAGCCCGCGCGCAGCACGGCGGCCATGGTCACGCCAAACTGCGGGATGTTGGGCAGCATGATCGCCACGCGCGCGCCGGGCGCCAGGCCCAGGCTTTGCAAATAGGCACCCAGCGCGGCCGATAGGCGTTCCAGCTCGCCATAGCTCATC
Source organism: Acidovorax sp. (assembly GCA_046318695.1). GTDB lineage: Bacteria > Pseudomonadota > Gammaproteobacteria > Burkholderiales > Burkholderiaceae_C > Acidovorax. The sequence goes on along the minus strand of JBKCTS010000203.1, from coordinate 2,635 downwards.
CACTGGTCCATGCACACCGAAAACGGGTTGCTGGCGTGTTTGCGCAAGGACTCCTCCAGCAGATGGGGCACGCTGCGGTATTGCTCGGGCTGCACCTCGTGCGGTACGCCCGGGGGGTAGCTTTTGAGCCAGATTTTTTCCATGCGCCTGTTCCTTGTGCTCGCTAGAGGGGATGCGCGGCGGCCGCCGTCGGCCGGGGCCGGTGCCAAGGGGTCTGCCGCTGTCAGCGGGTCTGGGCAAACCCGGCGCGTTGGTCGGCCCCCGGTTTTCTTTTGATTGTGAAAGGGCAGACCACCGCGCGGCTACCGGGCTTGTCCTAGGGTGAGGGCCAGTTGCGTCCCGCAGGCGACAGGGTCGCCGTCGAACAGGCTGGCGATAAGGGCCGCCTCGCGCTGCTCGATGGTGTGCAAAAACCGTTCGACCTCCCCACGCTGGCGCGCGAGCTGCCCAAAGGTGTCGAACCCCGCCTCCAGAAACTGCTGCAGCGCGCCCATGCCCGCGGCGTGGGCGGGGCCGCGCATCATGCGCAGCATCATGCGCAGGCCGGGCGTGCGGGTGAGCCGCGCCAGGTCGGTGCCCATGGCCAGCACGCGCTGCAACTGCTGCTCGCGGGCATGCCGCTGCCCCACCTGCCGCCATGCGCTCACGTAGCCGGCTGCGGTCTCTTGCGGGCCCGTGGAAGGCGCGGTGCCAACCCAGGCGCGGCCCATGTCCTGGTCCAGACCCTCGGTCTGCGCATGCAGTACCGCCAGCGCCACCGCTGTGGCCACCACGGGTTGTGGAAACACCGTCTGCAACGTGCCGGCGATGCGGCCGAACTGCTGGTCGCGGTCGGTGTAGTCGGCATCGCTGTAGAGCTCCTCCAGAAAAAACCGGGTGACCGGTCCGAACGATGGCGACACCATCAGGTCGGCATAGGTGCCCCGAAACCGCCTGGCCTGCAGCGCCTTCACCCGGCGCACAGCATCGCCCAGCGCCGGATCGCCCTGGCGGTGCAGGCGCATGGCATGGACATCGGCAATGCTGTCGCGGATGGTCTGGGCGGCATCCATGGGCGGGGTCTCCTGAAAGTGGGCACAGGGGCCAGGGCGGGCGCCGCACAATGGCGTGGCTGGCAGTTTCGCTGTCGCAGTCTGTCAAATTACATCATCCCCACCGGGCAGCTCCACCATGATCGCGCGCTGGCAACAAATCATTTTTTTCGTGCACTGGCTGGGTGTGGGCGCCTGGCTGGCCTGGCAGTGGCCGCAGTCGCCCGCGCGGGCTGTGGCGGGCGCGCTGGTGCCGCTGGCGATCTTTGTGCTGGTGATGACCGTGGAGTTTGCCCTGATGCACCGCGCCAACCGGCGCGACCCGGCACCCCGCGCCACTTTGGCCCAGGTGGCAGCGGCCTGGTGGGCCGAACTGCGCGTGGCGCTCTTGGTGTTCGGCTGGCGCCAGCCCTTTCGCCACCAGGCGGTTGCCGACTGGCTGCCACCAACGCCCACCGGCCAACGCGGCGTGGTGCTGGTACACGGCTTCATGTGCAACCGCGGCCTGTGGCTGCCCTGGCTGCCCCTGCTGCGCAAGCGTGGCCATGCCCACATCGCAGTCAACCTGGAGCCTCCGACGGGCTCCATCGACGACTACGCGCACATCATCGAAGCGGCCGTGCAGCGCGTGACCGCCGCCACCGGCATGCCGCCCGTGCTGCTGTGCCACAGCATGGGCGGCCTTGCGGCCCGCGCCTGGCTGCGCGCCCATCCGGACGCCCAGGCGCGCGTGCACCGTGTGCTGACGCTGGGTACGCCCCACGGCGGCACCTGGCTGGGGCGCTTCAGCACTGCGGTCAACGGCCGGCAGATGAGCCTGGCCGGGGAGTGGGTGGTGGCGCTGCAGCGCTCCAAGCCCCAGGCGCTGGGCGGCAAGTTCGTGTGCTGGTTTTCCAACTGCGACAACATCGTGTTCCCGGCAAGTACGGCGACCCTGGCGGGGGCGGATAACCGGTTGGTGCGGGGGCTGGCGCATGTGGAGATGGTGCTTGACGACGGGGTGATGCGGGAGTGTCTGGAGGCAGTGGGGCAGGGGTGATTGGGCGTGCGTCCCCGACCGTTCGGGCTGAGCCTGTCGAAGCCGGGTGTGCACCCCCCACCCGTTCAGGCTGAGCCTGTCGAAGCCAGGTTGGCCAGTGGCGACAGCATGCCCTGGTTGAGATCAGGAGCCGGGATGTCGCCCCGGCGGGCGAGGTACTTTTCTTTGCTTCGCCAAAGAAAAGTACCCAAAAGAAAGGCGACCCCCAGTCTGCGACCCCTTCGCGCAGCGAAGGGGCACACCTGCGCCGTGGCGGTTGCGGGGTGCGCCGCAGAACTCGCTTTGCGCTTGCGCGCGCCGCTCGGACAACCGCGGCGAGTCAGATCACGAAGCAGCCGCGCACCAGCGCGACTGCCACCCCGCAACCGCCCCGGCGCAGGCGCAGCCCGAAGGGGGTGGGGCCACAAACAGCCATACGGGTCATCGCTGCGCTCGACGCTGGCCGTTCGGGCTGAGCTTGTCGAAGCATGTGGCGAGTTCCCACCCGTTCGGGCTGAGCCTGTCGAAGCCTGGGCACCACCCTCCAACCGTTCGGGCTGAGCCTGTCGAAGCCAGAGTACACCCC
>JBKCTS010000202.1:0-9945 GCA_046318695.1 Acidovorax sp. | reverse complement strand
GCCTATGTGTTCCCCGGCGGCGGCATCGATGCGCTGGATGCCGCACCCGCCACGCACGCCATGGCCGACCGCCGCGCCACGCAGAACGACCTGCACCTCACCCAGGCCATCGCCGCCATTCGCGAGAGCTTTGAAGAGCTGGGCGTGCTGCTGGCCCGCCATGCCGATGGCCCGCGCCAGGGTCAGTGGGCCGATGGCTCCGACATCGCCGCCCTGGAGCGCCACCAGCCTTTGGTGGCGCAATGCCAGGCCCATGGCCTGCGCCTGGCGGCGGACGCCGTGTTCCTGCTGGCGCACTGGACGGCCGACCGCGACCTGGCGCGCCGCTTTGCGGTGCCGTTTCTCGTGGCCCGCATGCCCGAGGGCCAGCAGCCCGTGGCCGACGAGGCCGAGCAGTTCGAGCCCGTGTGGGTGCGCCCTGCAGACGCGCTGGCGCGGCACGAGGCCGGACAGTTCTTCATGATCTTCCCGACCATCCGCACGCTGCAGCGGCTGGCCCGCTTTGCCCGCACGCAGGACGTGCTGGATGCCCTGACCGACGAAAAACCCCTGTGGGTGAGCTGCCCCCGCGCTGGCATTCTGGCCGGCAAGGAAGCGCGCTACATGGAAGACGAAACCCCGTTTGGCGAGCTGGCGCTGGTCTGCCCCGATGGTCAAATCGCGCACCCGCTGGACTGGCAGGCCGAGCGCCCCGTGCCCCTGCTGCGCAATGTGCAACGCCTCACGGCCCCCAACCCCGGCGTGATGACCGGCCCGGGCACCAACAGCTACCTGGTGGGCGAGCCCGCCACCGGCTTTATTGCCATCGACCCCGGCCCGGCCGACCCCGAGCACCTGGATGCACTGTGGCGCGCTGCGGGCGGCGACATCCGCATGATCGTGTGCACCCATTCGCACCCCGACCACGCGCCCGGCGCGGCGCCCCTGCAGGCCTTGTGCGTGCAGGCGGGCCAGCCCCGCCCTGCGGTGCTGGGCCTGCCCTCGGCACCCACCGCGCGCGCCGCCAGCCAGTTCACGCCCGACCGTTCGCTCCACCACCTTGAGCTGCTGGTGCTGCGCGGACCAACGCCGGAAGGCCCCGTGACGCACACCCTGCAGGTCATCCACACCCCCGGGCACGCGGCCAACCACCTGTGTCTGCTGCAGATCGAAGACGGCCTGCTGTTCAGCGGCGACCACATCCTGAACGGCAGCACCACCGTGATCGACCCGCCCGATGGCAACATGGCCGACTACCTCGACTCGCTCGACCGGCTCGATGCCGCCTGCGCGGAGCATGGCGTGGAGTTCATCCTGCCAGCCCACGGCTACGTGCTGGGTGGCCCCGTGCTGGGCGCGCGCCAGTCCATTGCCCGGCTCAAGGCCCACAGGCTGGCGCGCGAGGCCAAGGTCATGGCCGCCATGCAAGCCCAGCCTGAGGGCACCATGGAAGACTGGGTGCGCCATGCGTATGACGACGTGCCCCCGCGCATGTGGTCGGTGGCGCAGCGCTCGCTGCTGGCCCATGTGGAACGCATCCGGGCGCAGCAGCCAGGCAACCACTGACGCGCACCGACCTTCTGCCTGATGAACCCAGACCGTTCACGCTGAGCTTGTCGAAGCGCCGCCCAACCCTTGGAGCTGCCCCGCACGAACGGAGCGGGGCAGCCCTTTGCCGACGCGACAAAACCCCCTGGGCCAGCGCCATCCACCCAGCCCTCTCCTTCCATGACTGACACACACCCTGACCCCTCCCACATCCGCCTGGCCAAACGCGTGGCCGACCAGCTCGGCTGCTCACGCAGCACGGCAGAGCAGTTCATCGAGGGCGGCTTTGTGAGCGTGAATGGCCAGGTGGTGGAGCTGCCCGGCGCCCGCGTGCGCCCCGACCAGAACGTGGCCGTGTCGCCCGATGCCAGCCTGCTGGCGCTCACCCCCGTCACGCTGCTGCTGCACAAGCCGCCGGGCTTTGAAGCGGGGCTGGCCCGGCCCACAGGAGCCGCGGGCGCGGTCGCGCATGGCAGCCGCAGCCAGGGCGCACCCCAGGCGGTCACGCTGCTGCACGCGCAATCGCACCTGGCCGAAGACGCCTCGGGCATCCGGCTGCTGCAGCGGCACTTTCGGCAGTTGGAATGCTTCACGCCGCTGCCCACCGAGGCAAGCGGCCTGGTGGTGTACACCCAGGACAGGCGCATCGCGCGCAAGCTGGCCGAGGACATCGAGTCGCTGGAGCAGGAATGCATCGTCGAGGTGGCGGGCAGCATCGCGCCGGACGGCCTGCAGCGGCTGTGCCACGGCCTGTCGTTCAACGGACGGCCGCTGCCCCCCATCAAGGTGAGCTGGCAAAGCGAGACCCGGCTGCGCTTTGCGCTCAAGGGCATTCGCCCAGGGCAGGTCCCGGCGATGTGCGAGGCGGTGGGCCTGTCGGTGGTGGCCCTCAAGCGCATCCGCATCGGCCGCGTGCCCCTGGCCAAGGTGCCCGAGGGGCAGTGGCGCTACCTGCAGCCTTGGGAGAAGTTTTAGGCACCGGATCACTTTGCTATTAAAAACGTAGCTTCAAGGTCAATACCACCGTGCGCCACCTGGCATTTTCATGCCAAAATCTAGCACAGAAGCTACACTGCGCCCCAACAGAAGGGAACATTCATGAGCCAGCAGCCCGCGGCCGTTCAGCCGGCCGGCCCGATGTCCACTTTTTTGTCACAGAACATCGACGCACACCCCATGGAATTCACCGGCAGGGGTGGCGAGTATTTCCGGGTCTGGATCGTCAATGTGCTGCTGTCCATCATCACCCTGGGCATCTACACGCCCTGGGCCCGTCGCCGCACGGCGCAGTATTTCTACAGCCACTCGTTCGTGGCGGGCAGCCCGCTCGAGTTCACCGCGCAGCAGCGCAAGATGGTGATGGGCTTTGTGCTGCTGATGCTGCTCACCATTGCCTACAACATCGCCGCCAATACCGGACAGGACCTGGCCGTGGGCCTGTTCCTGCTGGGCGGTGCGGCGCTGGCGCCCTTCATCTGGGCCAGTGCCATGCGCTTTCGGCTCAGCGCCACGCGATGGCGGGGTCTGCGGCTGCAGTTCACTGCCAGCTGGAAAGAGGTGTACCTGGCCAGTTGGCCCGTGTTTGCGCTGGCGGCTGTGTGGTTTGGCGTCTTCACCGGGCTGCAGATACTGTCGCCCGAGCTCGCCCAGGCGCTGGATGCGGACGACGACACCCCGGCAGCCAAGATGCCCGCATTCACCGCGGCCATGGGTGCGCTGGTCGCCCTGGGCGTGCTGCTGTCCATCCTGTGCTTCATCAGGCTGGAATACAACTTCAAGAGCCTGCTGGTGCGCAAGGCGCGCCTTGGCAACGAAGGCGGGCGCTGGAAGCCGGTGTACATGGATTTCGTGATGATCTGGCTGGCGACCATGCTGGTGTTTGTCTTGAGCGTTGCGGCCCTGGCCCTGGTGATCACCGCGCTGGCGGGCGGCTCGATGGCACTGCTGGCTGGGCAACCCAAGGGCCCTGGCCCAGGCCTTTGGATGGTGCTGCTTGTGATCGTGGCCTTTGTGGGTGGCTTCTTTCTGATCTTCCTCGCCTCGGCACCAGCCCGCGCATACCGCGAGGCGCGCATGTTCCAGCTCATGTGGAACAACGTGGGCGTGAGCCAGGTGGCGCGCTTTCGGTGCGACCTGCGCACGGGCCAGTACGTGGGGCTGCGCATCAAGAACATGCTGCTCACCCTGATCACGCTGGGCTTGTACCGGCCTTTTGCGCGGGTCAGCGAGTACCGCATGAAGTTCGAGTCGGTCACGGTGCATGTCAAGGGCGGCGTGGACCGGATTGCCGGTGCCATGGCGCGTCAGCAGCAAGGCGCACTGGGTGACGCGCTGGCCGACGCGGCGGGCCTGGACCTGATCGGCTGAAGTGAAGATGCATCCCCCTGAGCGGCTTCGCCGCTTCCCCCTTCTCTCGCGCTGCGCCCGGGAAGGGGGACGCCGCCCGTGCGGCGGGGCGGCCCTTGCACGGCGTCCCGCGCTACGAGCACGCCGGTTGCAAGCCCCGGCAACGGGGCAAGGCATAGCGTGGCAGCGAGCATGAACGTCGCCGCTTCTGCCCCCGGCGACCTGCTGCCCGGCCGCTGGTTTGACGGACGCAGCAGCCAGGCGCAACCGGTGCTGGTGGGCCTGCAGCCCACAGCCCAGGGGCCCTCGCTGCGGCTGTACCCCGTGTCATCGCCGGGGGCCACCCCGCTGGTGTTTCTGTACGGCGACGTGGGCTGGCCCGAGGCCTGGAACGACAGACGCCCCCAGGTTCGGGTGGTGGTGGACCTGCGCCACCAGGGCAGCCTGGAGATCGACGCCGTGAGCGCCTGGCGCACCGCGCTGGCTGCAGCCGGCGAGCGCCCCGGGATTGCCCAGCGCATGCAGACACGCTGGCCCATGCTGCTGGGCGTCACGCTGGCTGCCGTCATCGGCCTCGGCCTGTTCTACCGCTACGGCACGCCGTGGGCGGCCACGCAACTGACGCGGTTCGTGCCCCTGGACTGGGAAACCAGCATGGGCGACAACGTGATGCGGCAGATGGATGAAGGCATGCTCAAGCCCAGCAAGCTGCCCGCCGCGCGGCAGCAGGCGCTGCGGGCCCGCTTCGATGCACTGGTGCAGCAAACCTCCGCCACACCGCACCGCTACCCGGACTACCGCCCCGCGCTGTCGCTGGACTTTCGCTCCGGCATGGGCGCCAACGCCTTCGCGCTGCCCGGTGGCCGCATCGTGATGACCGACGCCATGGTCAAGGCCGCGTCCGAAAAAAATCTGCCCGACGAGGCTCTGGTTGGCGTGCTGGCCCACGAAATCGGCCATGTGATGCACCGCCACGGCACCCGCATGGTGGTCGAGCAGGGCGTGCTCAACGTGGGGCTGGGCCTCGCGCTGGGCGATGTGTCGTCGCTCGTGTCCACCGGTGCATCGCTGCTGACCGGGCTGGCCTACAGCCGCAACCACGAGCGCGAGGCCGACTGCTACGCCATTGCGGCGATGCAAAAGGCCGAGCTGCCCACCGTGCCCATGGCCCAGCTGCTGCTGGCCGTGGCCCGGGACGGGGACAAAAAGGAAACCACGGGCCAGGCGGATACGGCAGGTGGTGGCGCTGGCAAGGAGAAAAAGGGCAACGCGCACCCGGTATGGTCGCTGCTGAGCAGCCACCCCGACACCGTGCAACGGGCGACCGAACTGGAACGCGGCCATGCGCCGCATTGCGGCAGCAGTTGAGCGCCTGGCGGCGCGAACCGGCAGGACTGCAAAGGGGCTTGGGAGCAGCGTGGCAGACCACCTGCCCGTGCCAAAAGAAAGTGTGAAGCGCGCCGATAAGCCGGATTCTGTGCGCTGCCGACCCTCTCGCGAAGGCCCGCAGTGTGACCGCCATTAATCTGGGCCGGGGGTCGCCCACCCGGCTCGGTGCTACCTACCCGCCAACTCTCCTCGCGGATCCACAAGGTCGGGAGAGGTCGCCCTGCTCCCGTGGCTGGCCTACTTGGTATTGCTGCGCGTAGAGATTGCCCGTTTCACCCGAAGCGGGCGCTGCCCGCTTCGGGTGGCTATGGTCTTTGCGGCTTGCGCCGCAAACCGTCTGGCTTGCGCCAGCCGTACCCGCTTGCGCGGATGACCCATAGAACACCTTCGGTGGCTTGTGCCTGCTCCGACTCGTCTCTGTTGCTCTGATCCTCACCTCACGGTGGGCAGCCGTTAGCTGCTACGCTGTCCTGTGCAGTCCGGACGTTCCTCCAGTGCCTGGTTTCCCAGATTGCACCAGCGGCGGTCTGGCGTGCTTCACATTGCCGATTATCCTAAAAACGGCAGCTGGATGCATTTGCCAGCGCTGCTTTTGGGGTGCCAGGCAAGGCGCGACGACGCGGCAGGCTCGTGCCTGCAAGGAGGAGCAACACGGCATGGCGCTCCAAAAGCGGTGCTGGCAAGTGCATAGCGCTGTCACCCCAAAGGTGAGGCTGCAAAAACAACGCAAAGCCCGAGTCCACGCGGTGTGCGGCAAGATCACAAGCGGTCAACTGCCGTTTTTAGGATCATCTCCCAGGGCAGGCGTGCGGCGCATGTCGATATGCCGCAGCGCGCAGCTCAGGTAGTACAGAATGCCCGTCACACACGGCTGCGGCGCGACCGCCAAAGCCATGGCATTTCACCCACAGGAAACACCATGAAAGTTGACAACATTCTGCAGACCATCGGCAACACCCCGCATGTGCGCATCAACCGCCTGTTTGGCCCTGCTGCCAACGTGTGGGTCAAGTCCGAGCGCAGCAACCCGGGCGGTTCGATCAAGGACCGCATTGCGCTGGCCATGGTGGAAGACGCAGAAAAGTCCGGTGCGCTCAAGCCCGGCGGCACCATCATCGAGCCCACCAGCGGCAATACCGGCATTGGCCTGGCGCTGGTGGCGGCCGTCAAGGGCTACAGGCTCGTCCTCGTGATGCCCGACAGCATGAGTATCGAGCGCCGCCGCCTCATGCTGGCCTACGGCGCGCAGTTTGACCTGACACCGCGCGAAAAAGGGATGAAAGGCGCGATCGCCCGCGCGCAGGAGCTGCAGGCCCAGACGCCGGGCGCGTGGATTCCCCAGCAGTTTGAAAACCCCGCCAACATCGACATCCACCTACGCACCACTGCCCAGGAAATCCTGGCGGACTTTCCCGACGGGCTCGATGCCATCATCACGGGTGTCGGCACGGGCGGCCATCTCACCGGCGCTGCACGCGTGCTCAAGGCCAAGTTCCCGCAGCTCAAGGTGTTTGCGGTGGAGCCAGCGGCCTCGCCCGTGATCTCAGGCGGCGCGCCCTCGCCTCACCCCATCCAGGGCATTGGCGCGGGCTTTGTGCCCAAGAACCTGGACACCAGCGTGCTCGATGGCGTGATCCAGGTCGAAGCCGAGGCGGCCCGCGAATACGCCCGCCGCTGCGCGCGCGAAGAGGGCATGCTGGTGGGCATTTCGTCGGGTGCCACGCTGTCGGCCATTGCACAGAAGCTGCCCGAACTGCCCGCAGGCGCCCGCGTGCTGGGCTTCAACTACGACACCGGCGAGCGCTACCTGTCGGTCGAAGGCTTCCTGCCCGCCTGACCGGCCTGCCGCACACCAAGCCGGTGCGGGGCACCGCGCTGCGCGGCACATCAACACGGCCCAGCGGCCTCGCACCCGGGCTCTTATTGCACGCAAGCGCATCGGCAGCCGTATGATGTAGGTCGCTCTTTGCCATTGCCATTTGCCCGATAACCACGGGCCTGCAAGACCATGATCCGCATCTCCGAAATCCGGCTGCCCTTCACAGTGGCCGAATCGCCTGAAGCGCCGCTGCGCGCTGCCATCACGCAACTGCTGGGCCTTGCGCCCGCAGACATTGCCCACCTGCATGTCTTCAAGCGCAGCTTTGACGCCCGCAAGGCCGACCTGCTGGCCGTGTACATCGTGGACGTGACGCTGGCCCAGCCCGAGCGCGACGCCGCACTGCTGGCCAAGTTTGCCGACAACCCGCACATTCAGCCCACCCCTGACATGGCCTGGCACCCAGTGGGCCAAGCGCCGGCCGATGTGCCGCTGCGCCCCGTGGTGGTGGGCTTTGGCCCCTGTGGCATCTTTGCCGCGCTGGTGCTGGCGCAGATGGGTTTCAAGCCCATTGTGCTGGAGCGTGGCAAGACCGTGCGCGAGCGCACCAAGGACACCTGGGGCCTGTGGCGCAAGCGCGAGCTGCATGCCGAAAGCAATGTGCAGTTTGGCGAGGGCGGCGCAGGCACGTTCAGTGACGGCAAGCTCTACAGCCAGATCAAGGACCCGCGCCACCTGGGCCGCAAGGTGATGAACGAGTTCGTCAAGGCCGGTGCGCCCGCAGAAATCCTCTACATGGCCCACCCGCACATCGGCACCTTCAAGCTGGTGAAGGTGGTGGAGAACCTGCGCGAGCAGATCATTGCGCTGGGTGGCGAGATCCGCTTTGAGCAGCGCGTAGCCGACGTGATCGTGGAGGGCACTGGAGCCCACCGCCACCTGCGCGGCCTGAAGGTGCTGAACCAGGCCACGGGCGAGACAACCGACCTGCGCGCCGACCATGTGGTGATGGCCCTGGGCCACAGCTCGCGCGACACCTTTGCCATGCTGTACGAGCGCGGCGTGGCCATGGAGGCCAAGCCGTTTTCCATCGGTTTTCGCATCGAGCACCCGCAGGGCGTGATCGACCGCGCGCGCTGGGGCCGCCACGCAGGCCACCCGCTGCTGGGCGCAGCCGACTACAAGCTGGTGCACCACGCGCAAAACGGCCGCGCGGTGTACAGCTTTTGCATGTGCCCCGGCGGCACCGTGGTGGCCGCCACCAGCGAGCCCCACCGCGTGGTGACCAACGGCATGAGCCAGTATTCGCGCAACGAGCGCAACGCCAACGCGGGCATGGTGGTGGGCATCGACCCGCGCGATTACCCCAGCGACCCAGCCGCGTTCGAGGCGCACCTGGGCCACACCTATGGCGCAGAAAGCCTGCCCGCCGGGCAGTTCCATCCGCTGTCGGGCAGCGTGCTGCAGCGCCAGCTCGAATCCAACGCCTTTGTGCTGGGCGGGCGCGACTACAGCGCGCCGGGGCAATTGGTGGGCGAGTTCATCGCAGGCAAACCATCAACCCAGCTGGGCAGCGTGGAGCCCTCGTACAAGCCCGGCGTAACCCTGGGCGATTTGCATGCCGCCCTGCCCGGCTACGCCATCGAGGCCCTGCGCGAGGCCCTGCCGATGTTCGGCCGCAAGATCAAAGGCTTTGATATGCACGATGCGGTGCTGACGGGCGTGGAAACGCGCACCTCCTCACCCCTGAAAATCGGCCGTGGCGAGAACCTGCAAAGCCTGAACACGCCGGGCCTGTACCCGGCAGGCGAGGGCGCCAGCTACGCTGGAGGCATTCTGTCGGCCGGGGTGGATGGCATCAAGGTGGGCGAGGCGGTGGCGCGCAGCCTGCTGGGTGCCGCAGTCTGAACGCAGCTTCAAACGCCCGTGCGGCCGGGCTGGGCAGCCCAATCGAGCTGAGCGAACTGCCCTGGCGCCATGGCCCAAAGCAGCCCATCCCCGCATCAGCCCTGCTGCTGCGCGTTTTGCAGCGCCGCAATGCGCTCTTCGATCGGCGGGTGGGTGCTGAACAGCTTGCCGATGCCGCCGGCAATGCCCATGGCGGCCATGCTCTTGGGCAACTCGGCGGGGTGCATGCCACCCAGGCGCCCCAGCGCATTGATCATGGGCTGGCGACGGCCCATGAGCTGTGCGGCGCCCGCATCGGCGCGGAATTCACGCTGGCGGCTGAACCAGGCCACGATGATGGCGGCCAGGAAACCGAGCACGATGTCCAGCACGATGGTGGTCACGTAGTAGCCGATGCCGGGGCCCGAGTTGCTGTCGTCGCCCTTGCGCAAAAAGCTGTCCACAGCGTAGCCCACCACGCGCGACAGAAACACCACAAAGGTGTTCATCACGCCCTGGATCAACGTCATGGTGACCATGTCGCCATTGGCGATGTGAGCCACCTCATGGCCGATCACGGCCTCGACCTCTTCGCGCGTCATACCCTGCAGCAGTCCGGTGGACACTGCCACCAGCGCGTTGTTCTTGAAGGCACCCGTGGCAAACGCGTTGGGATCGCCCTCGAAGATGCCGACTTCGGGCATGCCGATGTTGGCCTGCGTGGCGAACTTGCGCACGGTCTCGACGATCCAGCGCTCATCGGGCGAGCCTGAGCCGTCGATCACGCGCACACCCGAACTCCACTTGGCCATGGGCTTGCTGATCAGCAGCGAAATGAAGGCGCCACCAAAACCCATGATGAGCGCAAAACCCAGCAAGGCGCCGAGGTTCAACCCGTTGGCCGTGAGATAACGGTTGACCCCGAGCAGGCTGGCAACCACACCCAGGACCAGCACGACGGCAAGGTTGGTCATCAC
>JBKCTS010000201.1:0-1847 GCA_046318695.1 Acidovorax sp. | reverse complement strand
ATGTGATCCTGTACCAGGACGCGGCCCAGCGCGGCCGCGGCGACGGCGAAGTGATGGCGCTGCTGCGCGAAGGTCTGGCAGGCGCCAGCCGCACCCGGCATGTGGAAGAGATCCGGGGCGAGTTCATAGCCATCGACGCCGCGCTCGAGCGCCTGCAACCCGGCGACCTGTGCCTGGTACTGGTGGACCAGGTGGAAGAGGCCCTCGCCCACCTGACCCAGCGCTGCACCGAAGCAGGCGCCACAGCGTGAAGCGCGCTGCCACCACGGCCGCTGCGGCCGCACTGCTTGCCATGGGCGGCCTGCTCGGTGCAGCGGGTGGAGCCCACGCCGCTGATGGCGACAAAGTGGGCACGGTGGACACCGCCTTCCAGTGGATCGGCCGCGACCACGACATCATTGTGGAAGCCTACGATGACCCGTCCGTTCCCGGCGTGACCTGCTATGTCTCGCGCGCCCGCACGGGTGGCATCAAGGGATCGCTGGGGCTGGCTGAAGACCGTGCCGAGGCCTCAATCGCCTGCCGCCAGGTGGGGCCCATCAGCTTCCCTGCGCCCCTGAAGCGGCAGGAGGAAGTCTTCAGCGAGCGCATGTCCATCCTGTTCAAGCGGCTGCGCATCGTGCGCATGGTCGATCCCACCCGCAACACGCTGGTGTACCTGACGTACTCGGAAAAGCTCATTGACGGATCGCCGCAAAACAGCGTGACGGCCGTGCCGGTCGACCGGGCCACCCCCATCCCGGTACGCAAGTGAGCGGGTGAGGCGGTGGGCCTCGGCGTTCAGTGCGTGCCCGCTGCGCCGTCGCAATTCCCCACGGGCCGTGGCGTTGAATTCACCCTGTCTAGACTGTGCCTGCCGCGCTCTTTCACCTTGCAGCACCGCCCTTTCCCATGAACATCGACCAGCAAACATCCATCCTCACCATCGCGCTGTTGGCGGCTTTCGCCGACGGCAACAAGGACGACGCGGAGCGCGAGGAAATCCGCCGCATTGCCCATTCACTGGGCAGCGAAGCGGGGATCGCAGACCTGCCCCGCATCTACCAGGATGTACTGCTCAAGCGCACCAGCGTGCAGACTGCTGCTGCGGGCTTGAGCGATAACGCGCACCGCCAGCTGGCGTACGAGATGGCCGTGTGCGTGTGCGATGTGGACGGCCGCCAGACGGACGCCGAGCGGGCGTTTCTGGCCACCCTCAAGTCCGCCCTGCAACTGGATGCGCAGCAGACCGCCGCCTTTGACTTGCAAGCCGATGCGATGGTGGATGTGGCACAAGAGGCCGCGCCCATCCGCAGCAGCGTGGGCTACGCCCCCACCCCAGCCGCGCCCAAACCCCCCAGCGCGGGCCCTGCCACCACGGTGCTGCCAGCGGCACAAGAGGCGGCCATGGACAAGTCCATCCTGAACTACGCCCTCATCAACGGGGCGCTGGAAATGCTGCCCCAGTCCTGGGCCTCGATGGCCATCATTCCCATGCAGGTCAAGATGGTCTACGGCATTGGCAAGACCTACGGCGTGGAGCTGGACCAGGGCCACATCAAAGAGTTCATCGCCGCAGCGGGGGTGGGCCTCACGTCGCAGTACCTGGAGCAGTTTGGCCGCAAGCTGCTCGGGGGTCTGCTGGGCAAGGCAGCGGGGCGCACCATCGGCGGCCTGGGCAATACCGCCACCGGCATGGCGTTTTCATTTGCCACCACCTATGCCCTGGGGCAGGTGGCGCGGCGCTACTACGCGGGTGGCCGCGTCATGAGCACTGCCGTGCTGCGCGACACCTTTGAAGGCCTGCTGGCGCCCGCCAAGAAGATGCAGGCAGACTACTTGCCACAGATCCGCGAAAATGCCGCCAC
>JBKCTS010000200.1:0-1733 GCA_046318695.1 Acidovorax sp. | reverse complement strand
GCCCGAACGGGCGGGGGGAGCTCAGACCGAACGGGCGGGGGGAGCTCAGACCGAACGGGCGGGGGGAGCTCAGACCGAACGGGTGGAGGAAGCCCAGCCCGAACCGGTGAGGGGGCTCAGCCCGAACGTGCGAGCGCGCAGCCCCCAGCCCTGCAGCGCGCGTTTTCACGTCCAAAAGGCCAGTCGCGCTTGCTGTTCAATGGCTAAAAGCTATTAAAAACATAGCAAAGCAGGGCGCTTTCACGTCACACCTGCACCAGCGCCGCCACCTGCGCGGCTGCTGGGGTGCCTTCGGCCAGCAGGCCCTGGACCACGCCGGCGCGGTCGGTGTTGGTGCGGTTCTGGCTCATCTTCCACACGCCCTCCCAGCGCTCGACCGCCAGCTCGATGCCCACGATGGCGCGCAGCATTTTGTCGATGTACTCGGGCGGCGCATCGTCGATGCGCCAGGGGTCGGGGCGGTGGGCCTCGTGCTGCTCGCTCAGGGTATGCAGCAGGGCGTGCAGGCGCTCGGTGTCGTCAAAGGCGCTCAAGCTGCCGTGGGCATGCGCCGTGGCGTAGTTCCAGGTGGGCACCTGCTTGCCGTCTGCCGCCTTGGACGGGTACCACGACGGCGACACATACGCCTGCGGGCCATGGAACACCGCCACGGCCTGCTGGGGCAGCAGCGGCCACAAGGCATTGGCCCGCGCCACATGGCCCACCAGCGTGCCGTGCGGGCCACGGGTGGGGTCGAGGTACAGCGGCACATGGTTGGCGTGCAGGGCCCCTGCATGCGTTATCACCAACGTGGCCAAGGGGTGCGCGCGCACCAGCGCCTGCAAGGTGGGTGCATCGGTCACGTGAAACTGGCGGTTCGCGTTGGCCATGTCAGGCTCCTTGCTTGGCGGTAGGGCCCACTTGCAGCACCGGGGCGCAGTCGATCTGCGTGCGTACCGAGTTGGCCAAAAAGCAGGCCGCGTGGGCCTGGTGGTGCAGGTCATCGAGCTGTGCAGCGGTGGGCGCATGGGCCGCGTCAAAGCGCGTAACGGGGCGCAGCTGCACATGGGTCACCACCAGTCGGCCCCGCTCGTCATGACCCATGGTGCCCACGGCTGCGTCGGTGTAGTCGTCCACCCGCCAGCCCGCGCGGCTGGCCAGATCGAGAAACCACAGCATGTGACAGCTTGACAGCGCGGCGATGTAGGCTTCTTCCGGGTCCACCGCAGCGGCATCGGAGTAGGGCAGGGGCACCACATGCGGCGACGACGAGGCGGCCACCGTGGCACCGCCATCAAACTGCCATTGGTGCGATCGGTGATAGCGCTTGTCCAGAAAATCGTCCGTGCCGCGCTGCCAGGCAACGGTGGCGGTGTGGGTGGAGGCCATGGGCAATACCTGTCTGTGGGATGGTGCAGGGCATAAGCCGCGTCGCTGACGAGGGCTGACCACGGCTGACCGCACGGTACCAAGTTTAGGGTTGAAATCAGCGAACCGATGGGCCCGTCGATGTTGCACGCCAGAGCCCACGTCGCCCGGATAATCAGCGATCCCGTTCCCTCAGCCCCCTGCGGCGGCACCGCATCGCCCACCTGCCACCCACCATGTCTGCCGAAGCCGCACCGCCCACGCTGCGCGTTCTGTCCGTCATCCCCCCGATGACGCAGCTCAATACGCCCTACCCCTCCACCGCTTATCTGACTGGCTTTTTACGTTCACGCAAGATTGATGCGGTGCAAGCCGACATTGCGCTT
>JBKCTS010000199.1:0-22470 GCA_046318695.1 Acidovorax sp. | reverse complement strand
GCGCCTGGACCTCGGCTGTATCGCCCTCTTCCTTCCCGATGAGCGCTCGCGCGATCGGGCTGGAAATATTGATCAGCCCCAGTTTGAGATCGGCCTCGTCCTCGCCAACGATCTGGTACCTGACGGTATCGCCCGTGTCTTGGTCTTCCAGTTCCACTGTGGCACCAAAGACCACCTTGCCCCCCCCGTCCACCGCGCTGGGGTCGATCACCTGCGCCACCGAAAGCTTGCCCTCGATTTCCTGGATGCGGCCTTCAATGAAACCCTGGCGGTCCTTGGCAGCATCGTAGTCAGCGTTTTCGCTCAGATCGCCCTGCGCACGCGCCTCGGCGATGGCGGTGATCACAGCGGGGCGCTCTACCGTCTTGAGGCGGTGCAGTTCTTCCTTGAGTTTCTCAGCACCGCGCTTGGTGATTGGGATGGTGGCCATTCGGTCAAGTCTCCATAGGTCTTCAGCAGGCTGGCAAGGCGCCTGGCCGGCATATCGGGATGCGCCGTCTGCGCTTCATGCGGGCGCGACGGCGTGTCTACAAAAGGGAAACCGCCGCGCGTTGCCGCGAGGCGGTTTCAAGTAAAGCGGCGATTATGCCGCGTTTGGCGATGATCAGGCAGACAACTGGGCGTGCAGCTCCTGCAGCGACACCACGTCAAGCTTGTCCAGGTACTTCATGCCTTCAACGGCGGCTTCAGCACCAAAAATGGTGGTGAACGTGGTGACGCGCGCCAACAACGACGAGGTACGGATCGCGCGCGAATCGGCGATCGCGTTGCGGCGCTCCTCCACCGTGTTGATCACCATGACGATCTCGTCGTTTTTGATCATATCGACGATGTGGGGGCGGCCTTCTGTGACCTTGTTGACCACCTTGACCGGCACCCCTGCCGCGTCGATGGCTGCCGCCGTGCCCTTGGTGGCCACCAGGTCAAACCCCAGCGCCACCAGTTTACGGGCAATATCCCCCGCGCGCGGCTTGTCGCCGTTCTTCACTGTGAGGAACACCTTGCCCGACGTTGGCAACTTGGTGCCGGCGCCCAGCTGGCTCTTCACAAAGGCTTCGCCAAAGGTCTTGCCCACGCCCATCACTTCCCCAGTGGACTTCATCTCAGGACCGAGGATCGTGTCAACACCCGGGAACTTGACGAACGGGAAAACAGCCTCCTTCACGCTGAAGTACGGTGGTGTGACTTCGCTGGTGATGCCCTGCGAAGCCAGCGTCTGGCCAGCCATGCAACGTGCAGCAACCTTGGCCAACTGGATGCCGGTGGCCTTGGAGACAAACGGCACCGTGCGCGAAGCGCGGGGGTTGACTTCCAGCACGTAGATCACGTCCTTGCCTTGCGCTTCCTGGATGGCGAACTGCACGTTCATCAAGCCCACCACATTCAGAGCTTCAGCCATGGCGGCAGACTGGCGCTTGAGCTCATCCACGGTGGCCTGCTTGAGGTAGTACGGGGGCAGCGAGCAGGCCGAGTCACCCGAGTGCACGCCGGCTTGCTCGATATGCTCCATCACGCCGCCAATGAAGGTCTTGCCTACGGGGTCGCGCAGGCAGTCCACATCGCACTCGATGGCATCGTTCAGGAAACGGTCCAGCAGCACCGGCGAGTCGTTGCTAACCTTGACCGCTTCGCGCATGTAGCGCTCCAGGTCGCGCTGCTCGTGCACAATTTCCATCGCACGGCCACCGAGTACGTAGCTGGGGCGAACCACCAACGGGTAGCCCAGCGCAGCGGCCTTTTCCAGCGCTTCAGCCTCGGTTCGGGCGGTGGCGTTGGGCGGCTGGCGCAGGCCGAGATCGTGAAGCAGCTTTTGGAAGCGCTCGCGGTCTTCGGCAGCGTCGATCATGTCGGGGCTGGTACCGATGATGGGCACACCCTCGGCTTCCAGGCCCAGCGCGAGTTTGAGCGGGGTCTGGCCGCCATACTGCACGATGACGCCCAGCGGCTTTTCCTTGTCCACGATTTCAAGGACGTCTTCGAGCGTCAGCGGCTCGAAGTACAGGCGGTCCGACGTGTCGTAGTCGGTCGACACTGTCTCGGGGTTGCAGTTGACCATGATGGTTTCGTACCCATCTTCGCGCATGGCCAAGGCGGCGTGCACGCAGCAGTAGTCAAACTCGATGCCCTGACCGATGCGGTTGGGCCCCCCGCCCAGCACCATGATTTTCTTGTTGTTTGTCGGCTCGGCTTCGCACTCGTCCTCGTAGCTCGAGTACATGTAGGCGGTGTTGGTAGCGAACTCGGCCGCGCAGGTGTCCACGCGCTTGTACACAGGGCGCACGTTCAGGGCCCGGCGCGCTTCGCGCACGGCCTTTTCAGAGGTTTTGAGCAGCTTGGCCAGACGGCGGTCGGAGAAGCCTTTCTTCTTGAGCGCGTGCAGCGTATCGGCGTTCAGGCTGGCCAGGGCAGCATCGCGCTTGGTCACGGTCAGCTGGTCCAGTTCCAGCTCGATCTTCACGATCTCTTCGATCTGCACCAGGAACCATTTGTCGATCTTGGTCAGGTCATACACCTCGTCCACCGACAGCCCCATGGCAAACGCGTCACCCACGTACCAGATGCGCTCGGGACCCGGCTCGCCCAGTTCCTTTTCCAGGGTCTCGCGGTCCTGGGTTTTCTCGTTCATGCCGTCCACGCCCACTTCCAGACCGCGAAGGGCTTTCTGGAAGGATTCCTGGAAGGTGCGCCCCATGGCCATGACCTCGCCCACCGACTTCATCTGCGTGGTCAGGCGGCTGTCGGCCATCGGGAATTTTTCGAACGCAAAACGCGGAATCTTGGTGACCACGTAGTCGATCGAAGGCTCGAACGACGCGGGCGTGGCGCCGCCCGTGATTTCGTTCTTGAGCTCGTCCAGCGTGTAGCCCACGGCCAGCTTGGCCGCGACCTTGGCAATCGGGAACCCTGTGGCCTTGGAGGCCAGCGCCGATGAACGCGAAACGCGCGGGTTCATCTCGATGACGATCATGCGGCCGTCCTTCGGATTCACCGAGAACTGCACGTTGGAGCCGCCCGTGTCCACGCCAATTTCACGCAGCACCGCCAACGAGGCATTGCGCATGATCTGGTATTCCTTGTCGGTCAGCGTCTGCGCTGGGGCCACGGTGATGGAGTCGCCCGTGTGCACGCCCATGGGGTCGAGGTTCTCGATCGAGCAGACGATGATGCAGTTGTCCGCCTTGTCGCGAACCACTTCCATCTCATACTCCTTCCAGCCCAGCAGCGACTCTTCAATCAGCAGTTCGTTGGTGGGCGAGGCTTCCAGGCCGCGCTTGCAGATGGTCTCGAATTCCTCTGGGTTGTAGGCGATACCGCCACCCGTGCCGCCCAGCGTGAAGCTGGGGCGGATCACGGTGGGGAAACCCACGGCTTTTTGCACGGCCCAGGCTTCGTCCATGCTGTGGGCGATGCCAGAGCGCGCGGAGCCCAGACCGATCTTGGTCATGGCGTCCTTGAACTTGAGGCGGTCTTCAGCCTTGTCGATGGCCTCGGGCGTGGCGCCGATCAGCTCGACCTTGTACTTGTCGAGCACGCCGTTGTGCCACAGGTCAAGCGCGCAGTTCAGCGCGGTCTGACCGCCCATCGTGGGCAAGATGGCGTCGGGGCGCTCCTTGGCGATGATCTTCTCGACCGTCTGCCAGGTGATGGGCTCGATGTAGGTCACATCGGCGGTGGCCGGGTCGGTCATGATCGTTGCGGGATTGCTGTTGATCAGGATGACTTTGTAGCCCTCTTCCCGCAGTGCCTTGCAGGCCTGCACGCCGGAGTAATCGAACTCGCATGCCTGGCCGATGATGATCGGGCCAGCGCCGATGATGAGAATGCTTTTGATATCTGTGCGTTTTGGCATGGTGCGTCGATCAGTCGATCGTGGGTTCAGCCGCCTGGGGGCCTGATGGAGTGGCAGACTGCCCGGCGTCTGCAGGCGGTCGCCGCTCGGTCAGCTTGGCAAGCAGCGCCTGGGCCCGTTCGGCAGGGAGGTTCTTTTGCATCAGTTGCAGCAACCCGTCGCCCTGAATGAGCGGGCGCAGGACTTCCTCTTCCGCGTCATAGAACTTCACGTCCCAGTCCTTGAGCAGCTCAGAAAACTCGGCGTCGTCCAGCGTCTTGCCCTTGGAAACCAGGGTGACCAGAGGCATGGCTTTGTTTTCAACGAACGCCTTCTTGTACGGCTTTTGGGCCCAACGCTCGGCAAACCACTCTCGGTGGGGCGAAGGCAGGGTCAGAACACGCTTGTGGATCGCTTTTTCAAGCGTTGCAACAGGGAAGCTAAAAAGTTTCATGGCGCGCTTTTCGTCTTGGCTTATGCAGCTTTCGCCACGCGCATGGCGTCAGCGAAGCGGTCGAACAGATAGGCAATATCGTGCGGCCCAGGCGATGCTTCGGGGTGGCCCTGAAAGCAGAACGCCGGCTTGTCCTTGTGCTCGAGACCTTGCAGCGTGCCATCGAACAGGCTGATGTGCGTGGCGCGCAACGTGGAAGGCAGTGATTCCATATCGACCGCGAAGCCATGGTTCTGGCTGGTGATGCTCACACGCCCTGTGTCCAGGTTCTTCACGGGGTGGTTGCCGCCGTGGTGACTGTGAATCATCTTGAAGGTCTTGGCACCCGCCGCCAGCGCCATGATCTGGTGCCCCAGGCAGATGCCGAAGGTGGGCATGCCGCTGTCCACAATGGTGCGGGCAGCGGCAATGGCGTAGTCACAAGGCTCCGGGTCGCCAGGGCCGTTGGAGAGGAACACTCCGTCGGGTTGCATCGCCAGCACATCGGCTGCCGGCGTTTGCGCCGGCACCACGGTGATGCGGCAGCCGCGCTCGGCCAGCATGCGAAGGATGTTCTTCTTGACGCCGTAATCGTAGGCGACGACATGGAACTCAGGCTGCGAGAGCACGCCATATCCAGAACCGAGCTTCCACTCGTTTTGTGTCCACTCGTAGGGTGTTTTGGTGCTGACGACCTTGGCCAGGTCAAGGCCCGCCATGCGGGGCGCGGCCTTGGCCTGCGCGACAGCCCTGTCAATGAGGGCCGGCGTCACCGCCTCGCCTGCGGCAAGACCGATGATGGCGCCGTTTTGGGCCCCCTGGGTGCGCAGCAGCCGGGTGAGCTTGCGGGTGTCGATATTGGCGATGGCAACGGTCTTTTCGCGCACAAGGTATTGCGAGAGAGTTTCCGTAGAGCGGAAGTTGCTGGCAAGCAGCGGCAGGTCCTTGATGATCAGGCCCGCGGCATGGACCTTGTCGGCCTCGACATCCTCTGCGTTGACGCCGTAATTGCCGATGTGCGGATACGTGAGGGTCACGATCTGCTGGCAGTAGCTGGGGTCGGTGAGAATTTCCTGGTAGCCGGTGATGGAGGTGTTGAACACCACCTCGCCGACTGTGGCGCCGGTGGCACCGATCGAGTTGCCGATAAAGACCGTGCCGTCTGCGAGCGCCAGGATGGCGGGCGGGAAACTTCCCTGTAGAGACAAAAGCACTGGGTTCTCCGGATGGTTACGGTCGCCCGGCGCCAGAGGGCCACTCGCAATGGAGGCCAGTGGCTGCTCTCAGATAGGTTGTTGCTTTGGGTGCGGTCGGGCGACGCTGTTGCGAGAAAAGCCCCCGATTATATCCAGACCGGCTCGCCGATTCATTGCAATTGCGCAGCCAAACATCGCCTGCCAGAGTTTCCAAACCCTCCCGGGGCCGCGTCTTTCCTAGCCAGCGGCTGCGCTGGCATGCAGGCAGATGGCGGCAGCGGCTGCCACGTTCAGCGACTCTTGTCCACCAGGCTGGGCGATGCGGATTCGCTGGCTGGCCATGGCTTCGATCTGCAATGACACGCCCTGCCCTTCGTGCCCCAGCACCCAGGCACAGGGCCAGGGCAGCGCCGCACGGTGCAAGTGGTCGCCGCCATGCACATGGGTGACCAGCAAGGGAACGCGCAAAAGTGCCAGATCGCCAGCGTCCAGCCCCTCGAGCAGGTGCAACCCGAAATGTGCTCCCATCCCGGCGCGCAATACCTTGGGCGACCACAGCGCAGCACTGCCCTTGATGGCAAGCACTTGCCGAAACCCAAAAGCCGCTGCGCTGCGAAGGATGGAGCCGACGTTGCCGGCATCCTGCACGCGGTCGAGCACCACGGTGCCCGCCTCCGGTTGCACCGATGGGGCTGGCGGCAGCTCCATGACAAAACCCATCCGGGCCGGGGATTCAAGCCCGCTGATATCGGCGAAGAGGCGATCGGCCAACACAATGACTTTGATCGCTGAAGCAGCAAATTCAGCGCTCCCCTGAGTAAAAAATGATTCGGAAAACACAGCAAGCGACGGGCGAACGCCCCTTTGCATTGCGGCGCGGCAAAGGTGGTCTCCCTCCAGCCAGACGCGGCCCTGCTTACGATAGGCCGTGGTGTCCTGCGCGAGGCGGCGCAGATCCTTCACAAGCGGGTTGTCGCGCGAATGAATCGCGGTGACGGAGGGCACGGTCATCCCGTCGTCCCCTGAAGGAGCAGCCGTTCGGCCACGGGCGCAAACGACCGGCGGTGGTGAACGCACACGCCATGCTCGCGCAGCGCCGCCATGTGCAGCGCGGTGCCGTAGCCCTTGTGCCCGGCAAAGCCGTACTGTGGAAACTCCTTGTGAACCTGTTCACACCAACGGTCGCGGTGCACCTTGGCCAGGATGGACGCCGCCGAAATCGACGGCACCAACGCGTCGCCCCGGACGATGGCCTCTGCAGGAATGTCCAAAACAGGAATCCGGTTTCCGTCGACCAGAACCATGGCGGGCTTCAGACGCAAGCCCATCACCGCGCGGCGCATGGCCAGCATCGTGGCCTGCAGGATGTTGAGATGGTCGATTTCCTCGACCGACGCCTCGGCAATGCTGCAGCACAGCGCCTTGGCGCGGATTTCGTCGTAAAGCCTCTCGCGGCGCGCGGCCGTGAGCGCCTTGGAGTCGGCCAGCCCGGCGATGGGTCGCAGGTCATCCAGGATCACGGCCGCAGCCACCACCGGCCCCGCCAGAGGGCCCCGGCCAGCCTCATCCACTCCGGTCACGAGGCCGGGTGGATGCCAGGGCAGGCTGACCTGTTCAGGCCTGGGCGATGATTTTTTGGATCGCATCGGCTGCCAGTTGGGGGGTGTTGCGTTGCAGGCTGGCATGCAGCGCTGCGAAGCGCTGTTCAAGCGCTGCTATTTTCTGCGGGTTGTGCCGCCGCGCATCAAGCCAGTCGATGCAGGCCCGGGCGAGCGCCTGCGGCGTTGCCGCGTCCTGGATCAGCTCGGGCACCACAAAATCGCGGCAAAGGATGTTGGGAAGCCCTACCCAAGGCTGCAGTTGCTTGCGCCGCATCAGCCACCAGCTGATCGGGTGCATGTGGTAGCCAATCACCATCGGGCGTTTGAACAGCGCGGCCTCCAGGGTGGCCGTACCGCTGGCGATCAACGTCGCATCACAAGCGGCCAGCACGGTATGCGATTGGCCCGACACCACACGCACCACATCGCCCAGCCCGGCGGACGCCGCAGCCTGCACGATGCGGCCATGCAACGACGGCACCGCGGGCACTATCATTTTGATAGCCATCCGAGCTTTATGGACAAGCGCGGCAGCCTGAAAAAATGCTGGAGCGATGTACTGGATCTCCGACACCCGGCTTCCGGGCAGGATGGCCAGCACCTCATCATCGTCGTGCAGTCCCAAATGGGCGCGGGCGGCGGCGCGGTCCGGCACCATCGGAATCACCGACGCGAGCGGATGACCCACGTAGGTGGCGGCAATACCGTGGCAGGCCAGCAGTTCCGTCTCGAACGGAAAGATGCACAGCACATGGTCGGCGCTGCGGCGGATCTTCTCGACGCGTTCGGCACGCCAGGCCCAGATCGACGGGCAGACAAAGTGCACCGTCTTGATACCGGCCGCGCGCAAGTCGGCCTCCAGCCCGAGGTTGAAGTCGGGCGCATCCACGCCAATGAAGACATCGGGGCGCTCGGCCAGCAGACGGTTTCGAAGACTCTTGCGGATGCGCAAGAGCTCGCGCAAGCGCCGCAAGACCTCCATGCTGTAGCCATGCACTGCCAGCTTGTCGCTGGGCCACCAGGCTTGGAAACCGCGGCGCGCCATGTGCGGCCCGCCAATACCGTCTGACCTGAGATCAGGCCATGTTGCCCGCATTCCATCGAGCAGCAGGCCCGCCAGCAAGTCGCCCGACGCCTCGCCCGCCACCATGGCCACCTGGGGTGCAGCTTTCATGCACGACGCCTTCAGCGGGCAATGCCGCGCGTAGAGCTGTCGAGAAACGCCTGTACCAGTGCGATGTCTGCGGCGGCCTCGGGATGGGCCGCTGGCAGTTCGGCGATCGCGGCCCGGGCGGCGTCCAGCGTGAGGCCCTGGCGGTACAGCAAGCGGTGCATCTGCTTGATGCCGGCCACCCGCGCAGGCGAGAAGCCGCGGCGGCGCAGCCCTTCCAGGTTGAGTCCGCGCACAGCCAGCGGATTGCCATCCACCATCATGAACGGTGGAACATCCTGCGAGATATGGCTGCCAAACCCGGCCATCACATGCGCGCCAATCTTCACAAACTGGTGCACGCCCGTGAGGCCGCCAATGATGGCCTGGTCGTCCACCTGCACATGCCCGGCCAGGGTGGCATTGTTGGCCAGGATGGTCTGGTTGCCGACCACACAATCGTGCGCAATGTGCACATAGGCCATGATCCAGTTGTCGTCCCCGATCGTGGTCACCCCCCGATCCTGTGCCGTGCCCAGGTTGAAGGTACAGAATTCGCGGATGGTGTTGCGACTGCCAATGACCAGGTGCGTCGGTTCTCCTGCGTACTTTTTGTCCTGCGGCGCAGCCCCCAGGGACGCAAACTGAAAAATCCGGTTGTCCGCACCGATGGTCGTGCGCCCTTCAATGACGCAGTGCGCACCCACCGTGGTACCGGGACCGATGAAGACCTGCGGGCCGATCACCGCATAGGGCCCCACGACCACAGTCTCATCCAGCGAAGCGCCATCGGCCACGATGGCCGTGGGATGGATATTGCTCACGTTCAACCCACCCTCAAACCATCAGCCGACATTGCGCATGGTGCACATGAGTTCAGCTTCGCAGGCCACTTCTTCGCCCACGGTGGCTACGCCCTTGAACTTCCAGATGCCACCGCGCACGCGGTCGATCGTGATGGTCAGCAAAAGCTGATCGCCGGGCTCGACCGGGCGCTTGAACCGTGCGCCATCGATACCGACAAAGTAGTAAATATTGTTCTCGTCCGGAACCTTACCCATCGCATCGAACGCCAGCAGCCCAGCGGCCTGGGCCAGCGCTTCGAGGATCAACACCCCGGGCATCACAGGGCGGCCGGGAAAGTGCCCCATGAAATAAGGCTCGTTGAACGTCACGTTCTTGATCGCCTTGATGCAAGTGTTTTTCTCAAGCTCGATCACCCGATCTACCAACAAGAAGGGGTAGCGGTGTGGTAGCTGCTTGAGAATTGCGTGGATATCCATCATCGAGTTCTTTTCCGTTCATGCTGCCTTGAGCGCCTGCTCCAGCGCTTTGATGCGCTCGCGCAGGCTGTGCAGTTGTTTTAATGTTGCAGCGTTCTTTTCCCAGCGCGCATTGTCGTCGATGGGGAACATGCCGGTGTAGTGGCCAGGCGTCATCAGCGAGCGCGTCACCACGGTGGCCGCCGAGATGTGTACGTTGTCCGCGACCTCCAGATGGCCCAGGACAATGGCGCCCCCTCCCACTGTGCAGTGCGCGCCAATGGTGGCACTGCCCGCAATTCCAACACAGCCGGCCATGGCGGAATGCTTGCCAATGCGCACGTTGTGGCCCACCTGGATCAGGTTGTCGAGCTTCACGCCGTCCTCAATCACCGTGTCGTGCAGGGCTCCCCGGTCGATACAGGTGTTGGCACCGATCTCGACGTCGTCGCCGATGCGCACCGATCCGAGCTGCTCGATCTTGACCCACTGCCCGTTTTCGGGCGCGAAGCCAAAGCCGTCAGCGCCAATCACGACGCCAGCATGCACGATGCAGCGCGCGCCAATGCGGCAGTCTTCCCCCAGCGTGACGCGAGACTTGAGCACCGTCCCCGCCCCCACAACAGCGCCGCGCTCAATCACGCACAGCGGGCCTATGCTGGCCGTAGGATCGATCACGGCAGACGGGTCAACCACCGCGCTGGCGTGGATGCCGGGGGGCACAGGTACCGACATGCGCTGGCGCCACAGTTGCGTGGCACGCGCGAAATACACGTAGGGGTTGTCGGTCACGATACACGCCCCGCTGGCCAGAGCGACCTCACGCAGAGCAGGTGCCACAATGACACAGGCCGCCCGGGAGGCGGCCAGCTGCTGTTGATAGCGGGGATTGCTCAGGAAGCTCAGTTCTCCCGGCCCGGCATCCTCAAGTGGCGCGATGCGGGTAATGGCGGTATCGCGTACCGCCCCACCCTCCAGCGAACCACCGAGCGCATCAACAATGTGCCCAAGGAGCAGGCTCACACAGCACCCGCCGCGTGTTGAGGCCGCTTACTTGCCACCCGCCGCATTCAGGGCCTTGATCACCTTGTCGGTGATGTCGTGCTTGGGATTGATGTACACAGCCTCTTGAAGGATCACGTCGTACTTCTCGGCCTCTGCCACCTGCTTGACGACCTTGTTGGCACGCTCGAGCACGGCCGCGAGTTCTTCGTTCTTGCGGGCGCTCAGGTCCTCTTGGAATTCACGGCGCTTGCGCTGGAACTCGCGGTCCTGGTCCACCAGTTGGCGCTGGCGGGTCGTGCGCTGGCTCTCGGCCATGGTGGGCGCTTCGCGTTCAAACTTTTCACTGGCTGTCTTGAGCGTGTTGCCCATGTCCAGCAGTTCCTTCTCGCGGCGGGAGAACTCCTGCTCCAGCTTGGCCTGCGCCGCCTTCGCAGTGCTCGCCTCGCGGAAAATGCGGTCTGTGTTGACAAAGCCGGCTTTGAATTCTTGTGCCTGCGCTGAAGCTGCCAGGGCCACCGTGCCCAGCAGCAGAGCCAAAGAGAAATGGCGGGAAAAAGATTTCATTAGAAAGATGTTCCGATCTGGAATTGCAGTTTTTGGATTCTATCGCCGGCAAACTTGCGCACCGGATGCGCAAACGCCAGACGCAAGGGGCCAAGGGGGGAAATCCAGCTCAAGCCCAGGCCAACCGACGCACGCATGTCGTTGAAGCTCACCTTGTCGTGCTCTCCGTACACATTGCCCACATCAAAGAAAGTAAAGACTCGCAGGGTTCGGTCGTTGCCCGCCCCGGGGAACGGCGCGATCAACTCTGCATTCAGCGTGACTTTCTTGGGGCCACCTATCGACGCGCCGGTCACATCACGCGGGCCAAGCGTTCCTTGATCAAAGCCACGCACCGAACCCAGGCCGCCCGAATAGAAATTCTTGAAGACCGGGAACGGCCGACCGTTCATGCCCTTGCCCAAACCGAGCTCTCCGTTGAAAGCCACCGTAAAGCGCTTGTTCAGCGGAATATACTGCTGGTACTGGTAATTCGCGCGGACATAACGTGCATCACCGGCTACAGACCATTCGGAGTTCAGGCGCTGGTATCGGCCTGAATTGGGCGCCAGAGCGCTGTCCCGATCATCGCGCGACCAGCCAACCGTCAGGGGAATGGAATTGCTGTTGTAGCCAAACTTATCAGCGTAGGCCAAATACGTTGCGGGTATGTTCGTGCCGGGTTTGATCGTCGTTTGCTCCAGGCCGCCACCGAAGAACACGGTATCCGTTTCACTGAAGGGGACGCCCAAGCGGATGGATGCGCCCTTGGTCACCAGTTGGTAGTTGCCGCCCTGGTCCTCATAAGGCTTGTCCGTGCGGTAGTACACATCCAGCGTTCGCGAGATGCCGTCGGCGGTGAAATACGGGTCCGTTGTGCTGAACACCAGCGTGCGTCGGTATTTGCTCGTGTTGAGATCAACGCCCAGATAGTTGCCCGAGCCGAAGATGTTCTCCTGCTTGATACCGAATGACAGCGATGCCTTTTCCGCGCTGGAAAAGCCGACACCCATCTGCAGCGAGCCGGTGGGTTTCTCGGCCACGTTCACGACCAGGTCCACCTGATCGGGCGAGCCGGGCACCTCCTGCGTTTCCACATTCACTTCGGTGAAGAACCCGAGCCGATCCACACGGTCGCGGGAGAGGCGGATCTTTTCGCCGTCGTACCAGGAGGCCTCGTATTGGCGGAACTCGCGGCGAATGACTTCGTCGCGCGTGCGGTTGTTGCCGCTCACATTGATGCGCCGCACATAGGCGCGGCGCGCGGGCTCTGCCTGAAGCACCAGCACCACCCGGTTGGTCTCGCGGTCCACGTCGGGCACGGCCTCAACGCGCGCAAATGCAAAACCGAATCGGGCGAAATACTCCGAAAACGCCTTGGTCGTCTCGGTCACCTGGTCGGCGTTGTAGGGCTCGCCGGGGCGGATGGTGATCAGCGACTTGAACTCGTCTTCCCGATCGAGGTAGTTGCCCTCGAGCTTGACGCCGGCCACCACGAAGCGCTCGCCTTCGAACACGTTCACGGCGATGGAGATGTCCCGCTTGTCTGGAGAAATGGCGACCTGCGTGGAGTCCACGCGAAGTTCAAGAAAACCCCGCTGCAGGTAGTACGAACGCAGTGTCTCAAGGTCGGCGTTGAGCTTGGTCCGTGAGTAGCGATCAGACTTGGTGTACCAGCTGAGCCAGCCGCCGGTGTCCTGGTCGAACAGCCCCTTGAGGGTGGATTCACTGAATGCCTTGTTGCCCGTGATGCGCACTTCCTTGATGCGCGCGGGGTCGCCCTCGACGATCGTGAACGTGAGATTCACCCGGTTGCGCTCGATGGGCGTGACGGTGGTGACGACCTCAGCGCCATAAAAGCTTTTGTTGATGTACTGGCGCTTGAGCTCCTGCTCTGCCCGGTCGGCCAATGCCTTGTCGTAAGGGCGCCCATCGGTCAGACCCACATCGCGCATGGCCTTCTTGAGGGCATCCTTTTCAAACTCGCGCGCGCCGGCAAAGTCCACATCGGCGATTGTCGGGCGCTCCTCGACCACGACCACCAGCACGTTTCCACTGGCCTGCAGCCGCACATCCTTGAACAAACCCAGCGCAAACAGAGCGCGAATCGCCGCCGCGCCCTTTTCGTCGTTGTAATCGTCACCCACCCGCAGCGGTATGGATGCGAACACCGTACCCGGTTCCACGCGCTGCAGACCCTCGACACGAATGTCCTGCACCTTGAAAGGCTCCAGAGCCCAGGCCGCACTGGCGGCAAAAACCATTGCTGCAACGGCTGAGGCAGTACGCACGCCCAGGCGATTGATGTGTGTTTTCATGAATGAAGCTGGAGCCGCCGATGGATTGCAATCACGGCAAAAGGTTAGCCAAAAAGCCGGGTGACATCGTTGAAGAGGGCGATGGACATCATGAGAATCAGCACGGCAACGCCCCCGCGCTGCAGGCGCTCCAGCCATACATCCGACACGCCCTTACCGGTCACGCCTTCCCAAAGATAATACATCAGGTGCCCCCCGTCCAAGACGGGCAGAGGCAGCAGGTTCAGCACCCCCAGGCTCACGCTGATCAGCGCCAGAAACACCAGGTACTGCGTGATGCCCATGCTGGCCGATCGGCCCGCATAGTCGGCAATGGTCAGGGGCCCGCTGATGTTCTTGAGCGAGGCTTCGCCAATCACGATGCGGCCCATCATGCGAAGGGTCAGGATGGAAACGTCCCAGGTTTTGACGACACCCGCCCACGCGCCCTCCAAGAAACCGTACTCCACGGTGACAAACTCGGGCGGCGCACCCACATAGGCGCCAATGCGCCCGACCGTTGCCCCCTGGTCGGTCTTTGCTTCGGGTGTGACGTCGACCGTCAACATGTTGCCGCCACGTTCAATGCGCCAGGGCTGGGTCAACGAAGCGCCGGCCTTCACCGACTGGCGGATCAGCTCGCGCAACTGCTGCCCATCCACCACCTCGGTTGTGCCGACTTTGAGCACCAGATCGCCCGCGCGCAGCCCGGCACGCGCAGCCGCGCCATCGGGTATCAACTCGCCGATCACCGGCCGTGTCCAGGGGCCGACGACGCCGATCTTGCGAAAAAGCTGTGCATCTGCCTCCCGGACGTCGATGGCCGACATGTCCAGGACGACTTGGCGCGATGCCGATGCGCCCTGCGCGCGGACTTCAAGGCGTGCCCGGTCGCCCTCCAGGGCACTGCGGGTCAGCAACCAGCGCAGGTCTTCGAAAGAGCGCACATCTTCCAGCTCGTCAGAGCCCAGCGCGGCGCGTTCGACCAGCTCGCCACCGCGCAAACCAGCGTTGTAGGCCACAGAGCCCTCCACGGGACTGGCCAGCACCGCCTTGGGCTCCTGCACGCCATTCCAGTTCACCAGCGAGTACAGCAGCACGGCGAGCAGCAGGTTGGCCAGCGGCCCCGCGGCCACGATGAAGGCGCGCGATCGAAGGGGCTGGGTGTTGAAGGCCAGATGGCGCTCGTGCGGCTCCACGGGAGCCTCGCGCTCGTCGAGCATGCGCACGTAGCCGCCCAGCGGAAACGCGCCGATCACGAATTCGGTGGGCGACCCTTTGGGCTGCCAGCGCAAGAGGGGTCGGCCAAATCCGACAGAAAACCGCAGCACCTTCACCCCGCAGGCGACTGCGGCGCGATAGTGGCCGTATTCATGGACGGCAATCAAGAGGCCGATGGCAACAACAAAGGCAGCGATGGTCAAGAGCATGGAACAGATCCCCGCGTTCGGTGGACTCAGGCTGCCAGATGGTCTGCGGCACGCTCCGCCGCAGTGCGGGCCAGCGCATCCAGATAGAGCAGCGACTCGATCGAATCGGGCTTGGAGGGCGATACCGCGTCCAAAGTTGCAAGGTTGACCGCATGGATGTGATCAAACCGCAACTTGCCCGCCAAAAAAGCGCCTACGGCAACTTCGTTGGCCGCATTGAGAACGGCCGTTGTGCCCTCAGCCGATTTCAGCGCCTGCCAGGAAAGATGCAGCCCCGGGAAGCGCGTGGCATCGGCGTCTTCGAATGCCAGCGCGCCAAGCCTGGCAAAGTCGAGACGGGTTGCGCCGCTGTCAATGCGCTCGGGCCACGCCAGGCCGCACGCAATCGGCACCCGCATGTCGGGTGTGCCCAACTGGGCCAGGATGGAGGCATCCTTGAACTGCACCATCGAGTGGATGATCTGCTGCGGGTGGATCACCACCTTGATCTGGTCCGGGTGCAGGTCAAACAGCCAGCGTGCCTCAATGACCTCCAGGGCCTTGTTCATCATGGTGGCCGAGTCCACCGAGATCTTGCGCCCCATGGAGAAATTGGGATGGGCGCAAGCCTGCTCGGGCGTGATGGCCGACAGGGTGGCCGGGTCGCGCTGCCGAAACGGCCCGCCGGACGCCGTCAGCAGGATGCTGTCCACCCGCGCCGCCCACGTCGATGGGTCCTCGGGCAGGCACTGGAAGATCGCTGAATGCTCGCTGTCGATGGGCAGCAGCGTGGCCCCGCCGTCGCGCACCGCCTGCATGAACAGCGCGCCGCCGACCACCAGCGCCTCTTTGTTGGCCAGCAGCAGGCGCTTGCCAGCGCGCGCGGCCGCCAGACAGGGCGCAAGCCCCGCAGCGCCGACAATCGCCGCCATCACCGCATCCACCTCGTCGTGGGATGCTATTGTTTCGATAGCATCTTGTGCTTGAAGGACGTGCGTAGGAAGGCAATTTGACTTGATTTTCTCGGCCAGGAGCGCCGCGTGCGGCGCGCTGGCCATCACCGCGAAGCGCGGGCGGAACTGCGCGCACTGCGCCAGCAACAGGTCAACCCGGGTTGCGGCGCTCAGGGCAAATACCTCGAACCGCTCGGGGTGGCGCGACACCACGTCCAGGGTGCTGGCACCAATCGATCCTGTGGATCCCAAAACCGTCAATCGTGTCTTTTTCATAGTGGGCTTGTCAGGCTCGTCAGCATCATGGCGAGCGGCAGCGTAGGAAGCAAGGCATCGACGCGGTCCAGCACACCGCCGTGCCCCGGCAGCAGCGCGCTGCTGTCCTTGACGCCCACGCTGCGCTTGATCAGGGATTCGACGAGATCACCGCACACGCTCATGGCAACCATGAAAAGCACGGCCACTACCAGCAGCCACCAGCCCTGTTGCGCCAGCCGTGTGTAGAAACTGCCCACCGCCGCGTGCCAGTGCGCGTCGGCGGCCACCCAGGCAAAGGCGAGCGCCACCACCCCGGCCAGGCCGCCCCAGACGCCTTCCCAGCTTTTGCCGGGGCTGATGGACGGGGCCAGCTTGGTTTTGGTAAAGCGCAGGCCGAAGGCGCGGCCTGCGAAGTAGGCAAAGATGTCTGCAACCCAAACCAACACCAGCACCGAGAGCAAAAAGTTGATGCCGATCTTGCGGGCCTGTACGGCTGCCAGCCAGGCCAGCCACAGCGCGAGCACTCCGGCCACCAGCCTCAGCACCGACGGGATCCGCGCCCATCCGGGCACGCCCGCACGCAGCAGCCAGGCGGTGGCAAGCACCCACAGACCCCCGCCCGCGATCCACAGTGCGGCAAGGGGGCGGTCCGTCCAGCCCAGCCACCACGATCCCGCGCACAGGGCAACGCAGGTCGCGCCCACGGCCACGGAACCGGCCTGGCCGAAGCCGCTCAAGCGCCCCCACTCCCAGGCGGCTGCGGCCATGAGTCCCAGGACAACGACCATGAAGGGTGCGGGCCATGCATAAAAGAGCGCAGGCAGCAGTATGGCCAGCAGGACGATGGCGGTGATAACGCGCTGTTGAAGCATGGCGCTGCCCTTTAACCCGCCACCGTAGCGGGATGCGCGGACAGGATCTGTTCGGATGTTTTGCCGAAGCGGCGCTCGCGGCCCGCGTAGGCAGCGATGGCCTCGTCCAGCGCCGCCTCATCGAAGTCAGGCCAGAGCCGTTCGCTGAAATACAGCTCGGAGTATGCGGCCTGCCACAAAAGGAAGTTGCTGATGCGCATTTCGCCACCCGTGCGGATGAGCAGATCTGGATCAGGAACGTGGGCCAGGCCCAACGATGCGTGCAGGCTGGCTTCGGTGATGGGCTCGCCGCGTGCCGCAAGGGCAGCCGCCGCCTGCGCGATGTCCCAGCGGCCGCCGTAGTTGAAACACACGTTCAGCACCAGACGCGTATTGTCGGCCGTGGCTGCCTCGGCCTGGGCCAGCCCATCCACCACCTTGGCCGACAGCCCTGCCCGTTCGCCCACAAAATGCAGGCGCACGCCATCCTTGCGCAACTGGGGCACCTCGCGCGCCAGCGCCATGGCCAGCAGTTCCATCAGACCCGACACTTCATCGGCAGGGCGATTCCAGTTCTCGGACGAAAAGGCAAAGACGGTAAGGACGCAAACCCCGCGCTGCACGCAGGCGCGCGCGCACCGTCGCAGCGAATCCACCCCTTGCTTGTGGCCAGCCAGGCGCGGCAGAAATCGCCGCGAGGCCCAGCGGCCATTGCCATCCATGACGATGGCGATGTGGTAAGGCACCACCGGAAAACTAGACATGTAAGACGATCAGCATCCGCGTCAGGACGCTCAGACCGCCATGATTTCCTGCTCTTTGGCGGCCACCAGCGCGTCCACCTCGGCGATGTGCTTGTCGGTGAACTTTTGCACATCGGTCTCGGCGCGCTTTTGGTCGTCTTCGGATGCGAGCTTGTCTTTGACCAGCTTCTTGACCGATTCGTTGGCGTCGCGGCGCAGGTTGCGGATCGCGATCTTCGCGCTCTCGCCTTCGTTGCGGGCCAGCTTGGTCATTTCCCTGCGGCGCTCTTCGCTCATGGGTGGCATGGGCACGCGAATCAGGTCGCCCATCGACGCAGGGTTGAGTCCCAGGTCGCTTTCGCGGATGGCCTTTTCGATCTTGGTGCCCATGCCCTTTTCCCACGGCTGCACGCTGATGGTGCGCGAGTCGATCAGGGCCACATTGGCCACCTGGCTCAGCGGCACGAGCGATCCGTAGTACTCGACCTGCACGGTATCCAGCAGGGAGGGGTTGGCCCGGCCGGTTCGGATCTTTTGCAGGTTGTTCTTGAACGCGGCGATGGACTGGTCCATCTTCGTTTCGGCAGTCTTCTTGATATCGGCAATCGTCATGTTCTCTCCTCGTGGGTGAATCGCCTCCCCTGTCGAGGCGGCTTCATGGCATGTTCGGCATCAGGCGTAGACCAGCGTTCCCTCGTCCTCGCCCATCACCACGCGCTTGAGCGCACCGTGCTTGATGATCGAAAACACCTTGACTGGCAGCTTCTGGTCGCGGCACAGCGCAAACGCCGTGGCGTCCATGATGCCCAGGTTGCGCGACATCGCCTCGTCAAAGCTGAGCTTGGTGTAGCGCGTGGCGCTGGGGTCCTTTTGGGGGTCGGCCGTGTAAACCCCATCCACTTTGGTGGCCTTGAGCACCAGTTCGGCACCGATCTCGGCACCGCGCAAAGCTGCGGCGGTGTCGGTGGTGAAGAACGGGTTGCCGGTACCGGCGGCAAAGACGACCACCTTGCCTTCTTCGAGGTACTGCAGCGCCTTGGGGCGAACGTAAGGCTCGACCACCTGCTCGATTGCGATGGCCGACATCACCCGGGCGACCAGACCCTGCTTGTCCATGGCATCGGCCAGAGCCAACGCGTTCATCACGGTCGCCAGCATGCCCATGTAGTCGGCAGTGGCACGGTCCATGCCGACCGAGCCGCCGGCCACGCCGCGAAAAATATTGCCCCCACCAATGACGATCGCCACCTGGACGCCCAGACGGGTCACTTCAGCGATCTCCTCGACCATGCGCACGATGGTCGCGCGGTTGATGCCGAAGGCATCGTCGCCCATCAAGGCCTCACCAGACAGCTTGAGCAAGATGCGCTTGAGGGCTGGTGCGGCAGTCGACATGGGCGATTTCTCCAAAGTGTGGCTCGGTCGGAGGGTGACAGGCGAGGATCAGGCTGCGGCTTTGGCGGCAGCCACCTGGGCTGCCACTTCGGCGGCGAAGTCGTCCACCTTTTTCTCGATGCCTTCGCCAACCACGTACAGGGTGAAGCCCTTCACGTTGGTATTGGCGGCCTTGAGCATCTGGGCCACGGTTTGCTTGCCGTCGGCGGCCTTCACGAAGACCTGGTCGGCCAGCGAGACTTCCTTGAGGTACTTCTGCACCGCGCCTTCGATGCGCTTGGCCGTGATGTCGGCGCTTTGCGCAGGCTTGCCAGCGGCCACGAGTTCCTTGTTGGCTTCGTCAGCCTTGCCTTCGGCAACCGAGCGCTCTTTGGCGATCAGGTCGGCCGGCACATCGGCGCTGGTCAGGGCCACGGGCTTCATCGCGGCCACGTGCATGGCGACGTCCTTGGCAGCCACGGCATCGCCGTCAAACTCGACGACCACGCCAATGCGCGAGCCGTGCAGGTAGGCAGCCAGGTTGGGTCCTCGAAAGCGCTGGAAGCGGCGGAACGACAGGTTCGCGCCAATCTTGCCGATCAGGCCCTTGCGAACGTCTTCCAGCGTGGGGCCAAAGCTGTCCTGCTCGTAGGGCAGCGCGCCCAGGGCTTCCACGGTGGCCGGGTTGTGCAGGGCCACCAGCTTGGCTGCGGCATTGGCCATGGCGATGAAGCTGTCGTTCTTGGAGACGAAGTCGGTTTCGCTGTTGACTTCGACCAGTGCGCCGGTCGAACCGTCGATGTAGCTGGCAACCACGCCTTCAGCGGTGATGCGGGAGGCAGCCTTGCCAGCCTTGGTGCCGAGCTTGACGCGCAGCAGCTCTTCAGCCTTGGCCATGTCGCCGTCGGCCTCCGTCAGGGCCTTTTTGCATTCCATCATCGGAGCGTCGGTCTTGCCACGCAGTTCAGCAACCATGCTTGCGGTAATTGCAGCCATCTTTATTCCTTCAGTATTCAATTGAGCGGGTTCAGATTCATTGGGGCTAAAAAAAAGGGGGCTCACCAGGGGCCCCGCTTTGGTTCGCGACGGATCGCGCAGCCGGGCTATCAGGCAGCGGCTTCTTGCACTTCCACGAATTCGTCGGTGCTCTCGGCCGAAGCAGCCTTCACGACTTCATTCACGGCGTTGGCACGGCCGTCGATGATCGCATCGGCGATGCCACGGGCGTACAGCGTCACGGCCTTGGCCGAGTCGTCGTTGCCGGGGATCACGTAGTCGATGCCTTCGGGCGAGTGGTTGGTGTCCACCACGCCGATCAGCGGAATGCCCAGCTTCTTGGCTTCGGCCACGGCGATCTTGTGGAAGCCCACGTCGATGATGAAGATCGCATCAGGCAGTGCAGCCATGTCCTGGATACCGCCGATGTCCTTTTCCAGCTTTTCGATCTCGCGGGAGAAGGTCAGTTGCTCTTTCTTGCTCAGGCTGTCCAGACCAGCTTCCTGCTGGGCCTTCATGTCCTTGAGGCGCTTGATCGACGTCTTCACGGTCTTGAAGTTGGTCAGCATGCCGCCGAGCCAGCGCTGGTCAACGAAAGGCACGCCTGCGCGCTGCGCTTCAGTGGCCAGGATTTCGCGGGCCTGGCGCTTGGTGCCCACCATCAGGATGGTGCCGCGGTTGGCAGCGAGCTGCTTGACGAACTTTTGGGCTTCCTGGAACAGGGGCAGCGACTTTTCCAGGTTGATGATGTGGATCTTGTTGCGATGACCGAAGATGTACGGAGCCATCTTGGGGTTCCAAAAGCGGGTTTGGTGGCCAAAGTGCACACCGGCTTCCAGCATTTCGCGCATGGTGACGGACATAAATTTTCTCCAAAGGTTGGGTCTAAAATCCGGCCCCAATAATTGCGCCAAGGTCATGAGACCGAGAGCGCAACACCTTGACGGGACCGGTTTGCGATTGCTTTGCCGTAGTGACAGCCCGGACGGCGACAATGCCGAGAACTGCACGAATGCAACACCACCGTGGCGAACCTGGACAAGCCAGATTGCACGTGCCGCAGCACCCAGCAAAACCCGACGATTATAGCACGCCCATGCTTGCCGACCTGACCGCCACCCGCGCCCGACTGCTCGAGAGGGCCGCCTCCGCCAGTGCCGAAATGGAGCAATGCATTGAGGCCGCGCAAGCCCCCTGCAACGCCCACAGCTTTGTTCGCACCCTGTTCGGCTCGGCCCGCGATGAAGCGGCTCGGCCCGGCGCGGCAGGTCTTCCGCTGGCCGGGCTGTCGGCCTCCGTCAAGGACCTGTTTGACATGGCCGGCCAGCCCACGCCCGCAGGCTCAACGGTTTTGGCCAACGCGCCTGCAGCGGGGGAGGACAGCCCTGCCGTAGCGCGTCTGAAGGCGGCGGGTGCGGCCATCATTGGGCGCACCAACATGGTGGAGTTTGCCTTTTCGGGGGTGGGAGTGAACCCGCACTACGGCACACCAGCGGCCTGGGATGCCCGCACCGGCGCACTGCCCGGCCCTGCCCGCGTTCCGGGCGGCTCATCTTGCGGCGCAGCGGTTTCGGTGGCCACGGGAGCGGCGTTTGTGGGGCTGGGGTCCGATACCGGCGGCTCCATCCGCATTCCCGCCGCCCTCAACGGCGTCGTGGGCTTCAAGAGCACGGCGCGGCTGGTGCCCACCGATGGCGCTGTTCCGCTCTCGACCACCCTCGACACGGCCTGCGCCATCACCCGCAGCGTGCGCGACGCCATGCTGGTGCACGAAATCCTCGCGGCGCGGCGTGTAACGCGAAGCCCCGCGCCGCTGGGCCAATACCGGCTGGCAGTGCCAAGACACGTGTTCCTGGACGGGCTGGACAGCACGGTGGCGCAGGCCTTTTGCAGGACACTCGGCGCGCTGCGCGCGGCCGGCGCGCACATCGACGAGATCGACATGCCGACAGTCGCGCGGCAACCAGCCTACGGATTTTCTGCGCCCGAGGCATTTGCCTGGCACCGCCAGTTGCTCGCACGCAGCGCCAGCCAATACGACCCCCGCGTGCGCGCCCGCATCGAAAAAGGCAGCACCCTGATGGCCTGGGAATACATCGATCTGGTGCGCGAGCGGCAGGCATGGATCCGCGCCATGCATGACGGCATCGACGCCTACGATGCCATGCTCTCGCCCACGGTACCCATCGTCGCGCCGCCGATTGCGGACGTGGCACCGGCAGACGGCCGCGACGCGAACCAGGACGCAGCCCGCGATGCCGAGTTCTTTCGCGTCAACGCGCTGCTGCTGCGCAACACCAGCGCCGTCAATCTGCTCGATGGCTGCGCCCTGTCGCTGCCCTGCCATGTGCCGGGCGAGCTGCCAGTGGGGTTGATGGTGTGGCACGGCGCGCTGCACGATGACGCTGTGCTGAACATCGGCCTGCAAATCGAACAAACGCTACAAAAATAATAGCTGCAATGGCTTGATCATCAAGCGCAACCAGCCTAAAACTCCCTAAATTCATGAAGATCGCCATTGTGGGCGCGGGGATTGCCGGCGTGACCACCGCGTACGAACTGGCCAGGGA
>JBKCTS010000198.1:0-3102 GCA_046318695.1 Acidovorax sp. | reverse complement strand
GGCTGGAACGTGCTGGTCTCGCGCAGCCAGCGCCTGATGCCGGAGCCTGCGAAGTGACATCGCCAGGCTCCAGCCACGGGGCGGCGCGGCAGTCGCGGGCCGTGCGCTGGGCGCTCGGCGTGGGCGCAGCCGTGATGTCTGCCATTGCGCTCGTGCTGCTGTTTCTGCTGACGCTGGCCACCAACAACCGCGTGCTCTATGAGCGCAACTATGCATGGCTGTTTGGCATCAACGTGCTGGTGGCGCTGCTGCTGCTGGCGGTGTTGGTGTGGGTTGCGGTTCGGCTGGGCATCCGCCTGCGCCAAGGGAGGTTTGGCAGTCGGCTGCTGGTCAAGCTGGCTGCCATTTTTGCGCTTGTGGGTCTGGTGCCTGGGTTGTTGATCTATGTGGTGTCCTACCAGTTCGTCACGCGTTCCATTGAGAGCTGGTTTGACGTCAAGGTCGAGGGGGCCCTCTCGGCCGGTGTGAACCTGGCGCGGGTGTCATTGGACTCGCTGGCCACCGATATGGCCTCCAAGACCCGCAACGCCAGCGCGCAGATCGGGACGGCCCCGGACGCGGGCGCCGGACTCGTGCTGGAGCGGATCCGCGAGCAACTGGGCGCCACAGACGTAGTGCTGTGGAACGCGTCGGGGCAGGCCGTGGCCAGCGCCGGCCAGAGTCGCTTCAGCCTTAACCCGGAGCGACCGCCCGCCTCGCTGCTGCGAACCGTGCGCCAACAGCGAGCCTCGGCGCAGATCGAAGGGCTGGACGATGTTTCCAGCCCGCTGGAGGCCCAAAACGCGCGCGTCAGGGTGCTCGTGCTGGTCAGCAGTCC
Organism: Acidovorax sp.; assembly: GCA_046318695.1. Classification (GTDB taxonomy): domain Bacteria; phylum Pseudomonadota; class Gammaproteobacteria; order Burkholderiales; family Burkholderiaceae_C; genus Acidovorax. The sequence goes on along the minus strand of JBKCTS010000198.1, from coordinate 2,285 downwards.
CGGTGTGGGCTTGCTGGTGGAGCCGCGATACCTGCAGGCCACGCTGCCGTTGCCCCCGGCGCTCGTGGCCAACGCCATCGCCGTACAGGAAGCCAACCGCGAGTACCAGGAGCGCGCGCTCGCCCGCGGTGGACTGCGTCGCATGTACGTCGGCACGCTCACGCTGAGCCTGTTTCTGGCAGTCTTCGGTGCGGTGCTGCTGGCCGTGCTGCTGGGCAACCAGCTCGCGCGGCCCCTGCTGGTGCTGGCAGAGGGCGTGCGTGAGGTGGCTGCGGGCGACCTCAGTCCGAAAGCGGCATTGCAGGGGCGCGACGAACTTGGAGGGCTGACACGTTCTTTTGCGCTCATGACCCAGCAGCTTGCCGATGCGCGCCAGGCCGTGGAGCAGAGCATGGAGCAGGTGGACGCTTCGCGTGCCAACCTGCAGACCATTTTGGATAACCACGCCGCAGGCGTCATTGTTCTCGACGCCCGGGGTCTCATCCTGTCGTCAAACCCGGGCGCGACGCGGATTTTGAAGGCTCCCATGGCCGCCTACGAGCGACACCCGCTGTCTTCCGTGCCCGGCCTGGCCGATTTCGCGGCCGCGGTCCAAGAACAGTTCGACGCCTTCCTGGGGGACCACGAGCGGCACGGGCTCGATCATTGGCAGCACCCCTTCGAACTGCACCCGTCCGCCAGCGCAGGCGCGTCGCACCATGTCACCAGTCTGGTGGCGCGGGGCGCGGAGCTCCCAAATTCCGCCCGACTGTTGGTTTTTGACGACATTTCAGAAATTGTTTCCGCCCAACGCGCGCAAGCCTGGGGCGAGGTCGCCCGGCGTTTGGCTCACGAAATCAAGAACCCGCTCACGCCGATACAACTGTCCGCAGAGCGCCTGGAAATGAAGCTTTCGGGCAAGCTCGGAGCCCCCGAGGAAGCGATACTGACCAAGTCGGTCAAAACGATCGTGGACCAGGTTGACGCGATGAAGCGGTTGGTCAACGAGTTTCGCGATTACGCGAGACTGCCCGCAGCAGAGCTCCAACCGCTGGACCTGAACGCGCTGATTGCCGACGTCCTCAACCTCTATGGTGAAGAGAACGCCACCGTGCCGGTCGTCGCGGAGCTTGACCCGCAATGCCCTCCTATCGCGGGCGACGCGCAACAATTGCGGCAAGTCGTGCACAACCTGCTCCAGAACGCGCAGGACGCCACCGAGCAGGCGCGCGTCCAAGGTAGAAGTGAGCTCATTCCTGTGCGCATCAGCACCCGATGGAGCAATGCCTCGCGCCGAGTGCGGCTGTCAGTGTCGGACTGCGGCGTTGGCTTCCCTGCCCATATCCTGCAGCGCGCGTTCGAGCCATATGTGACCACCAAGGCCCGCGGTACCGGTCTGGGGCTGGCCGTGGTCAAGAAGATCGCAGACGAGCATGGAGCGCGGATCGATCTTTCCAACCGCATGGAAGGCGGTGTGGTGCGCGGCGCGCAAGTGTCGCTATCATTCGCCCCTGAATCCCCGGTGGCGTGATAACAACAGCGCCCCGCAGTACCTCAAGGCGCTTAAAAACTCATGGCAAACATTCTGGTGGTCGACGACGAGCTGGGCATTCGGGACCTGCTCTCTGAAATTCTCAACGATGAAGGCCACAGCGTGGACCTTGCGGAAAACGCGACGCAAGCCCGCAGCGCGCGCGCCGCCAACGTCTATGACCTCGTCCTGCTGGACATCTGGATGCCGGACATGGACGGCATAAGCCTGCTGCGCGAATGGCAGCAACTGCACGGCCATTCGCTGCCCGTGGTCATGATGTCCGGCCACGGCACCGTCGAGACCGCGGTGGAGGCCACGCGGCTCGGCGCACTCGACTACGTCGAGAAGCCGCTGTCGCTGGCGAAGCTGCTGCGCACGGTACGCAGCGCGCTCGACGAGGGGCGACGACTCAAGCATGCGGCCCGGACCATCGTGCCGCCGCTCATTGCACCCGTCGGCCGCAGCCGGTTCATGCGCGAGCTGCGCGAACAGGTAAAGCAGCTTGCGCCGCACGAGGCGCCGGTGCTGATTCTCGGCGAGGCTGGCACGGGTCGCGAAGCGTTCGCCCGTTACATCCATTCGCTTGGACCGCGAGCCGGAGGGCCATTCGTCACCGTCGTTCCGGGATCTCTGACCGGGGAAAACCTCGAAACCATGCTCTATGGCTCGGAGTCCGGCGGTACCGTGCGCAAGGGCCTGATCGAACAGGCCGACCATGGCGTGCTGTTCATCAACGAACTCGGCGACGTGTCGCCGGCGGCTCAGCGCCTGC
>JBKCTS010000197.1:0-17045 GCA_046318695.1 Acidovorax sp. | reverse complement strand
GTATTTCTTTCTTCCTCAATTGGGCGTGCTGATCGAAGGGGCCACCGTTGAAGGACAGACTGCACATCTACAGGCGGGCTTGTTTCGGTCTGGTTGACCGAGGCCCCAGATACGAACCGCTCGACAGGACTCCATTCGCTCCTCGTGCTGCAAGCACGTTGGGGTTACCGAGCTCACCTGTCGCCGGTCTGACCTGTGGTGGGCATCTTCTGGCGCACGTCCGGTTAGAGAAGGGTTTCTGGTGCTTGGGTGTTGGATCAGGCAGCGGCTTTCGCCATCGCAGCAGCGCCTCGGATTGTCCACGGCAGGCCGCTCAGCTCGAACGTTGGGCGCCACGGGAATCAGTAATGAAATCTCAACTGCGCGATCTCGAGTGCATCCTCGGTCACGCGGTAAACCATTCGGTGCTCGTCCGTTAGGCGGCGCGACCAAAAGCCTGACAGGGCATGTTTCAGCGGCTCTGGCTTCCCTACGCCAGCAAATGGGGCGCGCTGTACTTCCTTGATCAGCTTGTTGATTCGCTCCACCATTTTTCGGTCTTGCTTGTGCCAATACAGGTAGTCTTCCCATGCCTCATCCGAGAAGATCAGCTTCACTCGGCAAGCTCCCGCAAGGCTCCCTTGCCAGCGTTGAGCTGCGCAATCGAGCTCAGCAGGCGTCGGGCGTTGGCTGGGCTGCGCAGCAAGTACGCAGTCTCTTCCAACGCTTTGTAGTCTTCCAGCGAGAGCATGACCACGGCCTTCTCGCCGTTGCGCGTAATGATCAAGGGCTCGTGATCGCTGCAGACTCTGTCCATCGTGCTGGCAAGATTGGCTCGCGCCGAGGAGTAGGTGATCGCATCCATGGAGCAGCTCCTTTAGGTACGCTTTATTGTACATGTGCTAGGCCTCTCTTGCACATTGGCACAATGGCACCAAGGCACAACCCATCGTTCAACCGGGCGTGCTTCGGCGTGGCTGCGCCGGGTGTCATTTCATCCTCACCCGGCTCCGCCGCTCTGGGGCATCGTCGTGCTTGCGGGCAAGAAGGCGCTTGAAAGCGCAATCTAACCCCAAGCCCACTGACCCCCATCTTTAACAAATCCAAAGGTGTCCCATGCTTCAACTACGCCCAAGCTGTGAATGCTGCAACAAGGACCTTCCGCCAGCGTCCACCGAAGCTCGCATTTGCTCGTTCGAGTGCACCTTCTGTGCTACGTGTGCAGATGGCGTGCTGAATGGCGTCTGTCCAAATTGTGGAGGCGAACTCGTTTCTCGTCCTAGGCGGCCCGCATCCAAGCTGGCAAAGTTTCCAGCATCAACTCAACGCGTAGTCAAAGAGCACGGCTGCAATGAGACTGCGTGAAATCAGATAGCCATCCAGCGGCCACCAGCCTGACTGGGCTTTGACAGGGCCGTCCATGCTTCGCATGGCCGTTCGATGATCTCGCGAGGAATGACGTTGCAGCGTTCCTCGCAGTTCTCAAGCCATGACAACTACATCAACCGCAGATGACATCAGGAAGAGGCCAAGCCATGATCACTACCATCACCGCAACCCAGCGCCAGCCGGTGGCTGGAATTGGGGTTTTTGCACAGCCTCGTTAGGCATCCACAGTCATGAGATATCACGATGGTTCGGAGGTCACACTGGGTGACATTGTCAGCGTGCCGGTTCCCGATGGCTCGGCGAAGGCCCGTGTTGTGATGTTGGGGGACACCTACGAGCACTTGAACATGGACAATCAGTTTCTGTCGTGGGTAAAAAAGGACCGCGTGCTACAAGCGTCTTCGATGGTTATTGAATGGCTTGAAAGCAATCCGTTTTCCCACGATGATCCAAATCATGCGCCGGTAGGCAACTACATGTTCTCTGCGGTAGACGAGTGGGTAAAGCGTGTTGCCTAACCTTATGCTCGTTCGGACGCGCTCCGCGCGCCGCACAGCGCCACGATAGGCGTCTGAATGAAGCTCCTTCCCTCGCAGACAGACGAGACCTCACTCAGCGCCTTCGGCCAAGAGGCCCAGTCACTGCTGGTGCGCCGTGACTATGCTGCTCTAGCGAGCCGTTTCGGGTATGCCCGTGCCAATGGCCGCCCGTTGGCCGCAGCACTAGAAGCTGATTTCCTGAACGCTGCCTCATCGCCCATTACAGTTGGGTCTGGCGAGTACCTGCCCCTCGCAATTACCGTCACCTATTTCACGCCAAACGCCACGGGGCTCTTTGCCGTGATCGAGTGCCCGGTGTCTATCGCCGAGAATTCACTTGTCCTCCTGGAGCTAATCGTTACGGAGAAGGGCGAAGACAGGCACATCACCGTGGAAGACATTAGTGGTGTCGCCAAATAGGCTCAACCCGCCAGTCAACCGTACACCCCTATGCTGCACAGTTGGGTGCTACGATGTGCCAGTGCTCATCGGCAAAGGCGATCTGGAAGACGAATTCGGCCAAGTCGAGGGTCACGGTAGTAGCATGCATGTGGACTCCTTTGTTTGAACCTAAAAACGGCAGTTGACCGCTTGCAATCTTGGCGCACACCGCACGGGCTCGGGCCTTGCGTTGTTTTCGCAGCCGCACCTTTGGGGTGACAGCGCTATGCACTTGCCAGCGCCGCTTTTGGAGCGCCATGCCGTGTTGCTCCTCCTTGCAGGCACGGGCCTGCCGCGTCGCCGCGCCTTGCCTGGCGCCCCGACAGCAGCGCTGGCAAATGCATTCAACTGCCGTTTTTAGGTTGAACGGTCGCTGCGCCACGGCCGCAAGAAAGGCCCCCCATGCTGCGTCGCCTCCTGTTTTGTCATGCTTTGGCCATGGCCGCCACGCTGGCTGCGGGCCTGGTTGCCATGCCAGCCGCTGCGCAGGATCGCATCGGCGTGCTCATGTTGCACGGCAAAAATCCGGGCAACAACCAAGACCCGTATTTCGGTCCTGTGAAAGGCCTGTTCGAACGCCAGGGTTGGCTGGTGCTGTACCCCGACATGCCCTGGTCGCGCGGGCGTTACCTCGAGGGCAGCCTTGACAAGGCGCTGGCCGAGATCGCAGGCCACATCAAAAGCCTGCGCGACCAGGGGGCGACCCGAATAGTGATCGTGGGTCACAGCATGGGCTCGCCCGCAGGCATGGCGCATGCGGCGCGAGGCGGCGATGTGGACGCGCTGGTGCTGCTGGCGCCCGGCCATGTTCCGGTCGGCTACTACACCCAGCCCTGGGGCAAGGTGGTGCATGACAGCATCAACGAAGCACGCGCGCTGGTGGCTGCCGGCAAAGGCGAGTCGCGCGAGCGGTTCAGCGACATCAACCAGGGGCGCCAGCAAACGGTGGTGACCACGGCCAAGGACTACCTGTCGTGGTTTGACCCGACGTCCGATGCCGAAATGTCGGTCACAGCGCCCCGCATCCCAGCCCACATTGCAGTCATGACGGTCGTTGGCGAGAGGGACCCCTTGTTCAAGACGATCAAGGCTTACTTTGTTGACAAGTTGCCCGCCAACCCGAAGAACCGATACCTGGAAGTCTCTGGCGGCCATGTTGACACCCCCCGGGTGGCCAGCGACGAGGTCATTGTCTGGATCAAGACCGCAGTCGCGCGCTGAGCGGGCCCGCCAATGCTTGAAATAGCGCACGCCAGCAGTTTCCGAACGTCACTTGCGCGGGCAAAATGCATATTGAGGGGCCTGCAATGCGCTGCGTTCAACACACCCGGGTTGACCGCAAGGCCTCTTCACGGGGCGGCGACGGTGCCGCACTGCGGCCCACAATGGTTTGCCGGGTGAGCCATGTATCTGCTGGAGCAGACCTGATGATGACTCCTTTGCGTTCTCTGCCCCCCGCCTGCCTGGCGGCCACCCTGTGCATCGCCAGCCTGGGCGCCCAGGCCCAAACCACCAAGCCCCCCAAGGTGCAGCTGTGGATGGATCTGTCCACCGGCACCATGGCCGGCATGCCCGAGATGGACAGCTTGCCCGGTGGCGGCGGCATGCTCGGTGGCCTCATGGGTGGCATGGGCGGCGGCAGCAATACGGCGTACGGCAATGCCCGCGCCATGTCCATCATGCCGCCGCGGGTCATCGATATCGCCCTGTACAACAGCCTGCGCCCCGGCGTCGAGGCCAGCCAGTCCATTCCGCCGGGCATGCGCATGGGCGAATCCCTGCCACTGATCCCGCCGCGCGCCCAGCCCACCCAGACCGAGCCCAGCGAGGTGCCGCAGGAATACCAGCAGCAACAGCCCAAGGGCCGCATCCTGCTGTACTGGGGATGCAGTGCCACGGTGCCTGCGGGCCAGCCCCGCGTCATCGACCTGGCGCGTGCCAAGCCATTGGACTACGCCCAGGCCTTCGCCGGCCGTGCCGTGCCCGACCGCGGCCCGCGTGTGGGCCCAGCCTATGCGCTGTATCCCAACGAACGCAACCGGGTGAGCTTGTCGCGGGACAGCTCGGTGGTGGGCGAGCACCATGTGCGTGGCGATGGCGTGCCCGCTACGATGAAATTCACGCTGGGCGCGGCGCAAGACCTGATGCCCGCCATCGACCTGCGCACCACCGGCAAGCCGCCCGACAGCATCGGCATCGGCTGGCAGCCCGTGCGCCATGCGCGCGCCTACTACCTGCATGCCCTGTCGCAGATCGGGGACGACCTCGTGATGTGGTCCAGCGCCGAAACGCCGGACACCGGCATGGGCCTGTTCGACTACCTGTCTCCCGCCACCATCGACCGGTGGCTCAAGGAGCGCCTGCTGCTGCAGCCTGAAACCACGCAATGCGCCATTCCCCAGGGCATCTTTGCGGGCGGGGGGCGCGATGCCACCCCCATGCTGCGCATGATGGCCTATGGTGGCGAGAGCCACATCGTGTACCCGCCCCGCCCGACCGACCCCAAAGCCGCGTGGGAGCCTGAATGGTCGGTGCGCGTGCGCGTGAAGTCGCACACCATGGCCACGGTGGGCGAAGAGGCGCAGGAGCGCCGTGGCAGCAGAGGCGCAGTCCCGCCGGCTCCGTCGGGCGGTACCGGCGCCTATTCCAGCGGCATGGGAGCTGCGCCAGCAGGCCAGCCGCCCGCTGGCGACGCTGGCACCGACGCGGGCAACGCAGTCAACCCCCTCAATCTGCTGCGCGGCATATTGGGCCGTTGAGCATTCGGACGCGTTCACACGAATATGGCAAGGATGAACAGGCCCTGAACCATGCTGGCCCTGCGCATGCCCTGGCCCCTGCCCGCGCTGGCGGCATGGGCCTGCGCGTGGCTGACCTTTGTGGTGCTGCAGCGTGCGGTCTCGCCGGTGGCCGCCTTGCTGGTTGCCTGCCTGCTGGGCACGGCCGCCAGTGTGCTGGGCACCAGTTGGTGGCGGCGCGCGCTGATTGCTGCTGGATTCCCTTTGTCGCTGGCTTTGCTGGGGGTGGCCAGCCTGCCCGCCTGGGCGTGGCTGGTGCCGCTGGCGCTGCTGCTGCTGGTGTACCCCCTGAACGCCTGGCGCGATGCGCCGCTGTTTCCCACGCCGCACCACGCGCTGCACGCGCTGGCCGAGCAGGCGCCGCTGCCGCCGGGCGCGCGGGTGCTGGATGCCGGTAGCGGCCTGGGCGACGGCCTCATGGCGCTGCGGCGTGCATACCCCGACGCACAACTGGAGGGCCTGGAGTGGAGCTGGCCGCTGCGCCTGTTGTGCGCGCTGCGCTGCCCCTGGGCGCGCGTGCGCCGGGCCGACATGTGGACGGCCGACTGGAGCGGCTACCAGATCGTCTATCTCTTTCAGCGCCCCGAGAGCATGGCCCGCGCGGCGGCCAAGGCCCAGGCCGAGCTGGCGCCGGGTGCCTGGCTGGTCAGCCTCGAGTTTGCGGTGCCCGGCATGCTGCCCCGCGCCCAGCTGCGCCCCGCCGGGGGGCGCGTCGTGTGGCTCTACCGCATGCCGCTGGACGCGGTACCAAATCCCTGAAATGCAGACATCGCAAGACCATGAAATGAAAGGCCGGTTTCGTGCTGTACGCGGTCGTGACGTGTGCACGAACACCGAGTTACAAGCGTGTTACTACGGGTTGTTACACTACGGCCCGTTTTCGACCGCGCGCACAACAACCAGGAAAAGCAAAGCCCCAGGGGCAGCCCGCCGCATGCGAAAGTGCCTGGGACAGGCGCTCGCGCCGTCCGCCGCCGCCCCTCTCTCCCCATCTGCCGAACATGAGGCCGTTTGCGCTGCCTGCGTCCAGCGGGAAGCGTGAGATTGTGGCGTTGCCGTGCATGGGGCCCCAGGGTTTCTGGCGCTCTACCAACCGATCTGCAAGGACCCTCCATGACCCATTACCCAACCCGATTCCGCCCGCGCCTGCTGTGGGTGCTGGCGCTGAGCGCCGCCCTCACCGGCTGCGCCACCATGCAAAGCCACGACAAGGTGGCCAACGACATGCAAACCGCCGGGCGCGGTGGCGGCATTCCCGCCGCGCTGGCCAGCCTGGAGAGCACGGCCAAGACGCAAGAAGAAAAAACGGCGCTGCTCTACAACATGGAACGCGGCGAGTTGCTGCGCATGGACCGCCGCTACCCCGACAGCACCAGCGCCTTCCTGCTGGCCGACAGCAAGGTCAAGGAATGGGAAGAGACCGCCAAGACCAATCCCTCCAAGCTGATGGGCACGGTGGGCGCGGCGCTGATCAGCGAGCGCCTGAAGGTCTATGAAGGCCAGGACTACGAAAAGGTGTGGCTGACCACGCGTCTGGCGCTCAACCGCCTGGCCGTGGGCGACTTTGAAAACGCTCGCGTGGACATCAAGCGCACGCACGAGCGCGAAGCCATCATTGCCGAGTTCCGCGCCAAAGAAACCCTGGCTGCCGAAGAAGAAGCCAAGTCCAAGGGCGCCACGTCAAGTGGCAAAGAGCTCAATGGCTACCCGGTCGAGACGCTCAACGACCCCGAGGTCCTGGCGCTCAAGAACGGCTATTCCAACGCCTTGAGCCACTACCTGGCGGGCTTCCTGTACGAAATGCTCAACGAACCCGGCCTGGCGGCGCCTGGCTACCGCAAGGCGATCGAACTCAAGCCCAATACCCCCGTGCTCGAAGAAGGCCTGCGCGGCCTGGATACACGCACCGGCTTCACCTGGAAACGCCGCCAGCGCATGACGGATGTGTTGTTCATCGTCGAAGCGGGTGATGCCCCCGCTCGCAAGCCCAAGGCGTTCACCGTCCCCGTGCCCACCGGCCGCGGTCTGGTCACGGCCAGCATCTCTTACCCTGTGATCGAGCCCTCGCGCGATCCGCTGCTCACCACGCTGTCGGCCGCTGGCACGGAGTTCAAGCTGGAAAAGGTGGTGGACGTGAACGTGATGGCCCGCCGGGCCCTCAAGGACGAAATGCCCGGCATGGTGCTGCGCGGCTTCACGCGCGCCGTGGCCAAGGGCGTGATGCAAAACGAGCTGCAAAAGCGCGGCGGTTTGCTGGGCGGCGTCGTGGGCGCGGTGGCATCGGTTGCCACCGAGCAGGCTGACGACCGCATGTGGCGCATGCTGCCCGGCCGCGTGTACGTGGCCCGTGGCTACCTGCCGCCGGGCGAGCACACCATCACCGTCAACGGCCGCCAGCTGCCCCAGCCCATCAAGATCGACGGCCAGTACGCCCTGGTGCCGCTGCGAATGTATGAAAACAGCGTGCTGACCGGCGACGTGGCCATGCTGGGCCAGCTGCCCGCCGTGGCCGCAGCGCAGCCTGCGCCTGCCGCTCCAACGGCCGAGCCCGCAGCGCGCACCACATCGTCAAGCCGCACCGTACCCAAGGCCATGGTCAAGCCCGCCGCATCCAAGCCAGCGGCAGCACCTGCCGCCGCCAAGCCCGCGGCCGCCCCTGCTGCGAAAAACTGACCTTTCAGCGCCCCGTTTCGGAAAAAATGACAGGAGCCTTTGGCATGAAAAAATACCGATTTGTCTCTGTAGCCGCCGCTGCGACACCGGCCGTTGCAGGCGCAGCCCTTGCAATGGCGCTGGCCACCAGCGCGCACGCCCAGCTTCACGACCCTGCCACGCCGCTGGCCGTGGCCAGCAAGATTGCGCTGCGCGGCGAAGCCAACAGCATTGCCGTGCGTGAGATGCGCATCGTGCGCAAGAACGATATTCTGGTGGTGCAGGCCGACATGGCCAACATGGGCCGCACCGACCGCACCGTGTTCTACCGCTTCAAGTGGCTGGACAACGTGGGCAATCAGGTGGGCGACGGCGAATCGTGGAAGCAGATGAGTGTGCTGGGCCTGGGCCAGCAGACCGTCAAAAGTGTGGCGCCAACTTCTGCGGCCGTCGATCTGCGCCTTGAGATGAATGTGGAGCCGCGTTGAGGCGCTGCCATTCCCTGAACAGAAAAGCATCCGTTCACTGAGCGCAGTCGAAGCACCGCGCAAGGCTTCGACAGGCTCAGCCCGAACGGCTCCAGAAATCCGACCGCCTACCCGCAACAGGAGTTGAATCCATGACCCGAAACCCCATCCAGCGCACTGCGCTCATCCTGGCTTTTGCCGCCAGCACCCTGGCCCTGTCGGCCTGCCAGAACCTCTCGTCGCCCACGGTGCGCTTTGACCGCCAGGTCAACTACGGCGATGCCAAGGCCGTCGAGCTGGTCACCAACGAGTTCGGCTCCACCGACCTGCAGATGATTGCCGAGAAGATGACCGGCGGCCTGCTGGAAACCGGCATTTTCCAGGGCCGCCCCACGGTGACCATTTCCACCGTGAAGAACAAAACCAGCGAGTACATCGACACCACCAACGTGATGAACTCGATCCAGACCTCGCTGGTCAAGTCGGGCAAGGTGCGTTTTGTGCGCTCCATCAACGAGATGCAGGCCGGCGTGGACGAGCTGCAGCGCCAGAACCAAAGCGGCCTGTACAAGCAGGGCACCACGGCCAAGGTCGGTCAGATGACGGCGGCCAAGTACAGCATGGAAGGCGAGCTCACCAGCATCGTCAAGCAAAACAACACAACCAAGGATGTGTACTACAAGTTCACACTCAAGCTGTTTGACGTGCAGGAAGGCACGATCGAGTGGCAGGACGAAAAAGAGATTCGCAAAACAAGTAAGCGGTGATATCTCCCCTGAGGCGCTGCGTGCCTTCCCCCTTCTCTCGGCTTCGCCGGGAAGGGGGACGACGCTCTCGCGGCGGGGCGGCCCTTGCTCGGCGTCCTGCGCCTCAGGCGGTGGCAGTTTTTACCGGCATGGGCCACAGCCTGCGCCATTTGATTTTTGAATTCCCGTGATGGAGGCGGCATTCGATTTCCCAACAACCGTTCGGGCTGAGCCTGTCGGAGCCTCGCGCAGCGCTTCGACTTCGCTCAGTGGACGGGCTGGACAGGTTTGATGCCGTCTCAACAGCTCGAAAGGAGCACACCATGCAACGCAGAACCACATTGCACACAGCCCTGGCCGTGATCGCAGCCACCACGCTGGCCTGGGGCGCCACGGCCCATGCACAGCAGCCGGGCGCCGCGCCGCGCATTGCCGTGACCGATCTGGCCTACGCCCAGCGCGTGTCTGAATACTTCATGGCCGGCACCTACCAGCGCAGCAGCCAGATGAGCGCGCAAGGCAGCCAAAGCGGCGGCCACAGCCACGGCATGTACGGCGGCGGCGGCTCGTACTCGGGCCAGCAGTCCATGCAGGCATCCGAGCAGGCCAGCGGCACCTTTGTGGCCGGGCGCTACAGCTACATCGAGCAGCGCGAGCTGGGCGGCTACACCAACGACATCAAGGGCACCATCCTGCAGGGCACGTATTTCCGCCTGGTGCAGGGCAAGGGCTTTGACGCTGGCAAGCCCCAGCCCTCCAAGGCCGAGCAGGTGCTCAACCAGGTACAGGGCGGCAAGATGGCCACGCCCCAGGCCCAGCCACAGGTGGCCGACGTGATCAGCCGCATCAAGAAGGGCGAGTTCAACGGCGCCGACTACGTGTTGTTTGGCGTGGTCTCCACCATCGACTTCACCGACGCGCTCTCGCCCCTGCAGGGCACCACCAGCGCCACGCGCCAGTACGGCTTGCAGCTTCTGGCCGACTTTTCGCTGATCAACACCAAAACGTACGAAATCAAAGCGGCGTTCTCGGCCCAGGGCCAGGGCAATGACACCAAGATCCTGTCGGTGCGCGGCGACATCGCCCCGCCCAACCGCGCCAAGGTGATGCGCGAAACCTCGCTGTCGCTGGCGCAGGACGTGTACCAGCAGCTTGCCATGCAACTGGGCTACACCGACGCCAACCTGGCGCGCGGCGTGCGCCCGCCCGTGGTGTACCAGCAGGGCGGCCAGCCCATGCCCGCGCCGCAGCCGCAGCAGCCCGAGCAGGTGATCATCCTCAGGTGACCATGAGGCTGGTGCGCAGCGGTGGGTTGCACCGCACGGCCCCGGCTGCCCGTGCAGCGCCCTGCCGCAAGGCCAGCCCCGTGCTGGCCTTTTTTCTGGGCGCGCTGGTGTTCGTTCAGGGCTGCAGCGTGAGCGTACCGGGCCCTGTGCCCCCGCAGCCCCTGGCCAGCGAACTGCCCGCGCCGTTGGGCGCGTGGCGCGTGGAGCAACTGCCGGGCGAAGCCGGTGCCATGCTGGCCGTGCTCGCCCGGCCTGAACGCACGCCACCCGCGCGCTTTCGGGTGCTCGTGGTGCCGGGCTCCGGCTGCGCGGGCATGGGCCCCTGGGCTGAGCGCTACTTTGCCGGCTTGCTGCATGCGCCCGTGCTGGTACTGCACAAGCCTGGCGTGGCCCCCCTCGCCCGCACGGCCCCGGCGGACTGCGCGCCCGGCTTTGTGCAGCAAGACCGCCTCTCCACCTGGCTGGCCCATGCCCGTGCTGCCCTGCAGGCGGACGCGCTCGCTCAGCAAAACCAGGGGGACGCAGCACTGCCACAGGTGCTGGTAGGCATCTCCGAAGGGGCCGAGTTGCTGCCGGGGCTGGCAGCGCACGTCCCGCGGCTTGCAGGCTTGGTGCTGCTCTCGGCCAGCGGGCTGGACCCGCAGCAGGCCGGTGCCTTGCAGGCCCGCCGCGCCGGGGTGGAGCAAGACTGGTGGGCCCTGGGTGCGATGGCCGACGGGGACTTGCCCGACAGCACCATCGTGCAGGGCCGCAGCCTGGGCTACTGGCGCGATCTGTGGCGCTGGCCTGTGGCCCAGCCGCTGCTGGACGGACCCTGGCCCATCGTCCAGGTGTGGGGGAGCGACGATGCACTGGTGCCTGCGGCGGCGTATGAGCGCTTTGGGCAGCTGGCGCAGCAGCACAGGCCAGGGCATGGGCCCGCTGCCTGGTGCGCCCGGCGAATCGACGGCGCAGACCATGGGCTACAGCGCAGGGCATTGCCCGGACACGACAGCATCGATGGCGTGCAGCAGGTCTGGGCATGGCTGGAGCAATGGGCGCGAGCCCCGCACGCAGGGTTGTGCGCGCCATTGCAGCAGACAGCCTCAGGCAGCCGCTGAATTCGACCTAAAAACCGCAGTTGGATGCATTTGCCAGCGCTGTCACCCCAAAGGTGAGGCAGCAAAAACCACGCAAGGCCCGAGTCCGTGCGGTGTGCGCCAAGATGACAAGCGGTCAACTGCCGTTTTTAGGTTCAAAGCTTTACAAGATTGGACTGATCTCCCAAGCTTTTTTCTTTACAAACGGATACGATTGGAGGTGGGGTGCATCACGCATCTTGGAGGAGCGTTTTGAATCCGCACATCATCCGGCGTAACAACGTCAATGTCCTTGGCAGTCAAGGGCCCGTCCTGATGTATGCCCATGGCTTTGGGTGCAACCAGAACATGTGGGGCCAGGTCACGCCGGCCTTTGAGGCCACCCATCGTCAGGTGCTGTTTGACTATGTGGGCAGCGGGCAGTCCGAGCTTTCCGCCTTTGATCCGCAGCGGTATGCAGACCTCGCCGGCTACGCGCAGGATGTGCTGGATGTCTGTGATGCGCTGGAACTGGATCGTGGTGTGACGTTCGTCGGCCATTCCGTCAGTGGCAGCATCGGGCTGCTGGCCTCCATCGCGCGGCCCCAGTTGTTTGACCGGCTGGTTCTGCTGGGGCCTTCGCCGTGTTTCCTGAACCATCCGCCCGACTATCTGGGTGGATTTGAGCGCGAGGATCTCGAGGGCTTGCTGGCCCTGATGGACCAAAACTACATGGGCTGGGCCAACTATCTGGCTCCGGTCGTGGCTGGGAGTTCGGGCGGGCAGGTCGCTGGAGAATTGTCGAGCAGCTTTTGTTCCACTGATCCCCGCGTGGCCAAGGTGTTTGCACGTGCGACTTTCTTCGCCGACAATCGATCCGATCTCGCGCGGGTGACCCGTCCCAGCCTGATCCTGCAGCATCGCAACGACGCCCTCGCCCCGCTGGGGGTGGGCCAGTACCTCGCGGACCATCTCCCGCACAGCGTGCTGCGGGTGCTGGATGTCTCGGGGCATTGCGCCCACATGAGTGACCCGGGCTTGGTGATTGACGCCATGCTGGAGTATTTTGCGACGACGGCGACCCATTCGGGGTCTGTCCGTTAGGGTTCAGTAACTGATGGCCTGGCTTTCATCCCCTGACTTACGCGTCCAATGCATTCCATGAATCAACTTCCCTGCCCGGTACTGGTCACGGACATGTCGGGGACGATGCTGGGTCTGAACCTGCCTTTGCGCGAGCTGGTGGGCTCCTCGCCCATGGACGGCGAGGCGCAGTCCATGGATGTTTTGTTCCCCCCCGCGAGCCGCATTTTTTTGCAAACCCATGCGTGGCCTACCTTGTTGCGTGATGGGCGGATCACAGAGATTCACCTGCATCTCATCGACATCCGGGGTCAACGCATTCCCGTCATGGTCAATGCCCAGCCGGGGGTTTGGGATGACAAGCCTGCGTGCTACTGGGTGCTGTTCGTCGCGCAGGAGCGCCACCATTTTGAGAATGCCCTGTTGCAGGCGCGCCGCGAGGCAGAAGGCTCTGCTACCGCCTTGGCGCAGGGCCAGCGCTTCATCCGCAACGTGGCCGACACCATTCCGGGGCAGGTGGCTTACTGGGATGCCGATCGGTGTTGCCAGTTTGCCAATAAGCAGTACCTGGATTCCCTGGGGCAGCCGGAAGATGCGGTGCTGGGCCAGCCAGTGCACCTTGTGGTTCCACCCGAACTGCTGGAGCAGTCCAACGCGCACATCGATGCGGTGCTGCAAGGCAAGCCCCAGGAGTTTGAACGCACCGTGTCCTTGCCTGACGGTGCAGTGATTCATTCGTTGGTTCAGTACGTGCCCGATGTGGTGGACGGTAAGGTCAAGGGCTTCTTTGTACAGATCAGCGACATCACCCGGCTCAAGGAAGTGGAGGGCGCGCTCAGAACATCGCAGGCCTTTTTGCAGCGCACGGGCGCCCTGGCGGGCGTGGGCGGCTGGGAGCTGGACCTGCAGACCGACCGGCTGGTTTGGTCTGAAGGCGCCTGCGATATCCACCGCCAGCCCCCTGGCTTTCAACCACGGCGTGAAGAGTGGCTGGCGCTGTACTGCGCTGATTCGCGCCGGCGGATGGAGCAGGCCTTGGCTGACGCCGTGGACCGCGCAGAGGCGTTTGACATCGAACTCGATATGCCGCACCCCGATGGGGTGGTCCACAGCGTTCGAGTCGTGGGCATGGTCGAGTCGTGGGCGGACGCCCAGGCAAAGCGCCTGGTGGGCGCCTTTCAGGACGTGACCGAGCGCCGGCGCATGACCCGCGAGCTGGAAGCGCAGCACGAGCTGCTTCGCGTAACCCTGCAATCCATCGGCGATGCCGTCATTACCGTCGATGCCGCCGAAACCGTGATGTGGTTGAACGCGGTGGCTGAACGCATGACGGGATGGCTGGCCGACCAAGCACGGGGCCGGCCTCTGGCGGAGGTGTTCCAGATCGTTGATGCAGGTACGAGGCAGCGGATCGACAGCCCCGTGGTCGCCTGTCTGGCCCGCCGCGAACCAGTCAGCCCGGGCCATCAGGCGGTGCTGGTATCGCGCGGCGGAACCGAGTTCGGTATTGAGGAAACCGCCGCACCCATCCGCAATGATGAGGGCGATTTGCTCGGCGCGGTTCTGGTGTTTCGCGATGTCACCGAGCAGCGCCGCCTGTCGGGCGAGGTGGACTATCGCGCGACCCATGACCTGCTCACCGGCCTGCTCAATCGCACGGAGTTCGAGACGCGGCTTCAGGCGCTTTGGACCAGCGCCCGGTGTGACGGCTCCACCCACGGCCTGCTGTTCATCGATCTGGACCAGTTCAAGCTGGTCAATGACACCTGTGGACACGCGGTGGGAGACCACCTGCTGCAGCAGGTGGGCCGGGTGCTGGGGGACACCGTGCGCGCGCGGGACACGCTGGCCCGCCTCGGGGGCGATGAGTTCGGAGTCCTGCTGGAGGACTGCGACCTCGAGCAGGCCGAGCAGGTGGCCCAGAAGATTTGCGACCGCATGAACCTGTTCCGTTTTGTCCACGAGGACAGGCGCTTTCGCATCGGGGTCAGCATCGGCTTGGTGCCCATTGACGCCCGCTGGAGCAGCACGGCTGCGCTGCAACAGGCGGCAGACACGGCCTGCTACGCCGCCAAGGACGGCGGCCGCAATCGCGTGCATGTGTGGTTCGATGCCGATGCGGCCGTCAGCGCGCGGCAGATTGAGGTGCAGTGGACCTCGCGCATCGAACACGCGCTGGACACGGATGCTTTCGTCCTGTTTGCCCAGCGCATCGTGGCGCAACGCACCGGCGCGGCCGGGCTGCACGCCGAGGTGCTGCTGCGCATGAAGGCCGAAGATGGTGGCCTGGTGATGCCGGGCGCCTTTTTGCCAGCGGCCGAGCGTTTCCATCTGGCCTCTCGCATTGATCGATGGGTTCTCGAACACGTCATCCTTTGGCTGAAGGTGCAGCCCTCCATTGGCGATTTGCAAACGCTGAGCGTTAATCTGTCGGGGCAGTCGGTAGGCGACCGGGCGTTTCATGCCTGGGCTGACGAGCAATTGCAGGCTGCGGGCCCGGCGATTTGCGCCAAGCTGTGCCTGGAGATAACGGAAACCGCCGCGGTCACCAACCTGACCGATGCAGTGGCCTTCATTGAGCGGGTGCGCGCGGCGGGCGTGCGGGTGGCGCTCGACGACTTCGGGGCGGGCGCGTCGTCCTTTGGCTATCTCAAGAATCTGCCCGTGGACTACCTGAAGATCGATGGGCAGTTCATTCGCGACCTGATGACTGATGCGCTCGATGATGTGGCCGTGCGCTGCTTTGTGGATGTGGCGCAGGTGGTGGGGGTGCGCACCGTGGCAGAGTTTGTGGACCAGCCCGCTGTGCTGGCCCGGCTGCAGGTGATGGGCGTCGATTACGCGCAGGGCTACCTGCTGCACCGCCCCGAGCCCCTGGCCGTGCTTTTTCAAACCTGGAATGGCCAGGGCCAGTCGACCATGCACTGACGCTCGGGCCGCCTGCCTGTACCCCATGCTGGCAAAGCCGACGATCAAGGCCGGGTTGTTGAAGACGCCGCAGGGCGCGGGCACGATGGCGCGAACGCATCGGGCGGCGGCCTGGCGACTGCCCCGTCGCATCCGCATCACATTGCTATCAAATCAATAGCTGCTTTCGCAAGATAGGCGTGCGTAAGCGGCCTTTTTCATACTGATAACGCTGCGGCCAGCAGCCCGCGCGCTACAGCGCAGGCGCTGGCAGGTGCTGGCCCAAAAACCGCCCCGGCGGCTGCCCCATCCCTGCATCTTTCTGCCCCCTGACCTGACTGCCCAGCGGCGCGACCCGCAACAGGGAGCGCCCTTTGAACAGGTTCTAAGATCACGCCATGACTTCACCACCGACTGCCACCGTCCAGCCCGTTGCCCTGCGGCAGGACGCACGCACCATCGCCCTCGTCGGGCTGGCCCATGGCAGCTCGCACTTTTTTCACATGCTGCTGCCGCCGCTGTTTCCGTGGTTCATCGGCGAGTTCGGCTTGAGCTACTCCGAGCTGGGCCTCTTGGTGTCGGTGTTCTTCGTGATCTCCGGGGTGGGGCAGGCGCTGTCGGGCTTCCTGGTGGACCGGGTGGGCGCGCGGCCGGTGTTGTTCTTCGCGCTGTTGAGCTTTACCGCAGCGGCGTTGGCGGCGGGCGTGGCACAGGGCTACGCCGGGCTGCTGCTGGCGGCCGCGTTGGCGGGGCTGGGCAATGCGCCCTTCCATCCGGTGGACTTCACCATCCTCAACAAGCGCGTCTCGCCCCAGCGGCTGGGGCACGGGTTTTCGGTGCACGGCATCAGCGGCAACCTGGGCTGGGCGACGGCGCCGGTGTTCCTGGCGGGCATTGCAACGGCCACGGGCTCGTGGCGCACAGCGTGCCTGTGCGCTGCTGCGCTGGCCGCCACCGTGCTGGCCGTCATGGTCTGCAACCGCGATGCGCTGGACGACCGCCAGGGTGCCTGGGCGCAGCCGGCCAAGGGCGGCGCAGCGCTGGCAACGCCCGAGCATCCCATGGCCTTCCTCAAGCTGCCCTCGGTGTGGCTGTGCTTTTCGTTCTTTTTCTGGAGCACCTGCGCCCTCAGTGCCATCCAGAGCTTTGCCAGCCCGGCGCTGCAAACCCTGTACGGCCTGCCGCTGGGCCTGACCGCCATGGTGGTCACGGGCTACATGCTGTTTGGCGCGGTGGGCATGGTGGTGGGCGGGTTTCTGGTGGGGCGCGTGCAGCGCCTTGAGAAGATCATCTCGGTGTGCCTGCTGGGTTCGGCCGCGCTGCTGGTGGTGGTGGCCACGGGCGTGCTGCCCGGCATGGCGGCGCTGGTGGTGGCAGCCATGGCGGGCCTGGGCACGGGGCTGGCGGGCCCCTCGCGCGACATGCTCATCAAGCGCGCTGCGCCGCCCGGTGCCACGGGGCGGGTGTATGGCACGGTGTATTCCGGCCTGGACCTGGGCTTTTGCCTGGCCGCCCCGGTGTTCGGCGCGATGCTCGACGGGGGCCTGACCGCAGGCATCTTCTATGGCTCGGCCGCCACGCTGGCGCTGAGCGTGGTCTCGGCGGCGCTGGTGGGCGTGGGCGTGGCGGCGCGGGCGGCTCGGCCCGTGGCGTCTGCGGCCTGAAGGCCTGGCATCGCCACCCGCTGCGCGATGTGCGGC
>JBKCTS010000196.1:0-2914 GCA_046318695.1 Acidovorax sp. | reverse complement strand
TGCGCCACGCGCGTCAAAACGCCCGCTATCTCCCGGGCATTGTGTTTCCGCCTTCCCTTTCGGTCGCCGATGGTCCGTTCGACGCGCTCCTGGCGGGCGCCGACCTGGTGATCGTGGCCACGCCCATGGCCGCGCTGCGCGGCATGCTGCATTCGTTGCGCGGCCTGCGCGTGCCTGTGTCCTGGCTGTGCAAGGGCTTTGAGGCGCCGCCGCAAAACGACCCCCAAGCCTTTGGCCTGCTGGCGCACGAGGTGCTGGCGCAAGTCGCGCCGGACCTGTCGGCAGGCGTGCTCAGCGGCCCCAGCTTTGCGCAGGAGGTGGCCCTGGGCCAGCCCACCGCGCTCGTGGCAGCCAGCCCGCACGCGGCGGTGCGACAGGCCTTGGTGGATGCCTTGCACGGCCCAAGCGTGCGCGTGTACGCCAACGAGGACATCGTGGGCGTCGAGGTGGGCGGCGCGGTGAAGAATGTGCTGGCGATTGCCACGGGCCTGTGTGACGGGCTCTCGCTGGGGCTCAATGCACGCGCTGCACTCATCACGCGCGGCCTGGCCGAGATGACCCGGCTGGGGCTGGCCTTGGGCGCGCGGCCCGAGACCTTTATGGGCCTGTCGGGCCTGGGCGACCTGGTGCTGACCGCCACGGGTGACCTGTCGCGCAACCGTCGCGTGGGCATGCTGCTGGCACAGGGCAAGACCTTGCAGCAGGCGGTGGACTCCCTTGGCCATGTGGCCGAAGGCGTGTACAGCGCCCGCACCGTGGCCCGGCGCGCAGCGCATCTGGGCGTGGACATGCCCATCACCCGCGCCACCGTGGCCCTGCTCGATGGCGAGATCACACCAGCGGCAGCCGTGGCGCTGCTCATGGGGCGCGGGCCCGCCGCCGAGTTGGTCTGAACGGGGACCTCCCGGCAAGCACCGGCCTGCGGGTTACAGGCCCCGTTACAGGCCCAATTCCAGCGCCAGCAGTTCGTCCACCGTCTGGCGGCGGCGGATCAGGCGCGGCAGCCCGGCATCGACCAGCACCTCGGCGATCAGGGGGCGCGTGTTGTAGTTGGAGGACATGGACGCCCCGTAAGCACCCGTGTCGTGGATCACCAGCAAGTCACCCACCTGCGCGGCGGGGAGTTCCCGGGGCAGCACCACGCCGCCATCGCCCTGGGTGAACACATCGCCCGACTCGCACAGCGGGCCAGCCACCACGGTGGGCTGGGCGGGGCCAGTTGCACCGTCGCGGCGCAGCACGCTCATGGCGTGGTAGCTGCCGTACATCGATGGCCGCATCAGCTCGTTAAAGCCGGTGTCCAGCAGCACGAAATGGTTGCTGCCCGCATTTTTGGTGGCACGCACCTCGCCCAGCAGCACGCCCGACTCGGCCACGAGGTAGCGGCCAGGCTCGATCTCCAGACCCAGCCGGTGGCCCACGATGGCCTCGGCCTGCTGGCGCGCGGCATCCCACAGGCCGTGGTAGTGCTGGGTATCGACCACCGGCTCGCCGCCGCGGTACGGGATGGACAGCCCCCCGCCCGCGGATATTGCGTGCAGATCATGCCCGGCCGCATGGGCAGCCCTGACCAGGCTGACCATCGCGCCGCACACCTCGGCCAGGTGGCTGTAGTCCACACCCGAGCCGATGTGCATGTGCAGGCCCACGAGCTTGAGGCCATGCTGGCGGATGGCAGCCAGCGCGGCGGGCAGGTCGGTATGCCAGATGCCGTGCTTGCTGTGCTCGCCGCCGGTGTTGGTCTTGTTGCTGTGGCCGTGGCCAAAGCCGGGGTTGATGCGCAGCCACACCGCATGGCCGGGCGAGCGCGCGCCCAGCTGCTGCAGCATGTCCACAGAGCCCGCGTTGACCGGCACGCGCTGCTGCACCACGAATTCAAGCGTGGCGGCATCGAACAGGTCGGCCGTGAACACGATGTCCGAGGCACCGTCAGCGTCCCAGCCCGCCTGGTAACCGGCCGCCAGCGCGCGCAGGATCTCGCCGCGCGATACGGCATCCACCTTCACGCCCTGCTCGCGCATCAGCGCGAGGATGTGGATGTTGGAGCACGCCTTTTGTGCAAAGCGGATGGACTCGAAGTTGGAGACCTGCGCGATGCGCTGGCGGATGGTGGCCGCGTCGTAAACCCACAGCGGGGTACCAAACTGGTCGGCCAGGGCCCACAGCTGGGCGGGCGAAAACGGGTTGGACATGCAAAAACCTTGGCAGTGCAGGATGAAACAGCCGCGATCATCGGGGTAAAAGATCATCCAGTCCAATGCCTTATCAAGCAGTATCTATTCAATATGGATATGCTTTGACGGATGAATCACCCCGAAGTCCCCGCGCTGCAGCAGCGCATCAGCCACCGCCACATCGAGGTGTTCCGCGCCGTGATGGCCGCGGGCAGCGCCACCGGGGCGGCTGAGCTGCTGCACAGCTCGCAACCCACCGTGAGCCGCGAACTGGCGCGGCTGGAGTTGCTGCTGGGCTACGCGCTCTTTGAACGCGCCCAGGGCCGGTTGCGGCCCAATGCACGGGCCCTGGCGTTGTGGGACGAGGTGCAGCGCTCGTGGCAGGGGCTCGAGCGCGTGGTCGAACGTGCGGTGGCGCTGGGCCGGCCCGATGCGGTGCAACTGTCGGTGCTGTGCCTGCCGGCGCTGGCCCACGCGCTGCTGCCCGGCGCAGCAGCCCGGCTGGTGCAGGCCCGGCCGCTCACGCGCCTGTCGGTCACGCCGCAAGACTCTCCGCTGCTGGAAGACTGGATGAGCGCCCCGCGCTTGGACCTGGGCCTGTGCGAGCAAACCGCTGCGCCACCCGGCACCGGGTCGGAGGTGCTGCTCACCCTGGACGAAGTGGCCGTGCTGCCCGCAGCGCACCCCCTGGCGCAACGGCCGGTGCTGCAGTTGCAAGACTGTGCCAGCGAGCCGGTTGT
>JBKCTS010000195.1:0-5129 GCA_046318695.1 Acidovorax sp. | reverse complement strand
GCCGTCCACCGGCCGCCTGGTGCGCTTTCAGCCGCCCGAGCCGTCGATGTTCCAGTCCGACACCAGCAAGAAGCTGGGCGTGCGCGTGGACACGGGCGTGTACGAGGGCGGCGAGATTCCCATGTACTACGACTCGATGATCGCCAAGCTCATCGTCCACGGCACCGACCGCAACGACGCGATTGCCAAGATGCGCGCCGCGCTCAACGGCTTTGTGATTCGCGGCATCAGCAGCAACATCCCCTTTCAGGCTGCGCTGCTGGCGCATCCGAAGTTTGTGTCGGGCGACTTCAACACCGGCTTCATTGCCGAGAACTACGGCCGGGGCTTCCACGCCGAAGACGTGCCGCACAGCGACCCGCTGTTCCTGGTGGCGCTGGCCGCGTTCATGCACCGCCGCTACCGCGCCCGCGCCTCGGGCATCAGCGGCCAGTTGGCAGGGCACGAGGTGAAGGTGGGGGAGCAGTTTGTCGTGGTGGCGCTGGGCGCTGACGGGAACCACCAGCACCACGCAGTGACAGTGTCCGACTTTGAGGACACATCAGGCTCCAGCGCAATCCAGGTGGGCGATTTCAGCTATCAAATCAGCAGCAACGCCACGCTGGGCCAAATCCGCGTGCAGGGGGCTTGCAACGGCCTGGCCTTCACCGCCCAGGTGGAGCGCGGCGTGGGCAAGAACCCGCTGGCCCTGCGCATCGCGCACAACGGCACCCAGGTCGATGCCATCGTACTGTCGCCGCTGGGGGCGCGGCTGCACAAGCTGATGCCCTTCAAGGCACCGCCGGATCTGTCCAAGTTTCTGCTCTCGCCCATGCCCGGCCTGCTGGTGGATGTGGCCGTGCAGCCCGGCCAAAAGGTGCAGGCGGGCGAAAAGCTGGCGGTGATCGAAGCCATGAAGATGGAGAACATCCTGTTTGCCGCGCAAGATGGCGTGGTGGGCAAGATCACGGCGGGCAAGGGCGAGTCGCTGTCGGTAGACCAGGTGATTCTGGAGTTCCAGTAAACCGGCGCCCCGCCTCGTCCAGAGGGGCAATGCGCCCCTTTTTTTGATCATTTTGGCCTGTCGCGCACGGTGCAAAAGCGCTGATAGCTACGAATTTAGGAGCATTCGATGTCCCAGGAACAACGCCCCTTCAAAGTGCTGGGCATCCAACAGGTGGCCCTTGGCGGCACAGACAAGCAGCGCATGAAGACCCTCTGGGTTGACATGCTGGGCCTCACGCAGACCGGCACGTTCCAGAGCGAACGCGAGAACGTGGACGAA
The DNA here is from genome assembly GCA_046318695.1 of Acidovorax sp. Lineage (GTDB taxonomy): Bacteria > Pseudomonadota > Gammaproteobacteria > Burkholderiales > Burkholderiaceae_C > Acidovorax. Next base: position 3,865 of record JBKCTS010000195.1, on the reverse strand, counting down.
GACATCCTGGCCATGGGCAAGGGCGCGTTCAAGGTCGAGGTGGACATCATGCAGCCGCTTGATATCGACAAAAAACCCGCCGTTCACACCACGCCGCTCAACCACATCGGTCTGTGGATAGACGACCTGCCCGCGGCCGTGGCGTGGCTCACGGCCAAAGGCGTGCGCTTTGCGCCCGGTGGCATCCGCAAGGGGGCGGCGGGCTACGACATCACGTTTGTGCACCCCAAGAGCAACAACGAATTTCCGATTGCGGGCGAGGGCGTGTTGATCGAGCTGGTGCAGGCCCCGGCCGATGTGATTGCGGGGCTGGGTTCGTAAAACAAAACCGTTGTGATCAATCGACGCTGCGCCGCTCCAATACTTCGCCGCTTTCCAGTGCGATACTGACCCGCTCAGTAAAGAATTGATTCGCCACCAAGGTGCCGGGCAGGTTGGCACCCGGCGGCATGGAATCGGGAGAAAAATAGATCCGGTAGTTCAGCCAACCGCAGCGCTTGTTGATGCGGGATGCACAAAACGATGCGTATGCCGCCTGCTGATCGAGCGGTTTGTTGTCATTACCTTCCGCCTTGCTTTGCAAGAGGTGGACACGCAAGACCTGGGCTTCATTCAAAACCAACCGGCTGACCAACAGGCCGGAGCCTAGACTGGCGAAGTAGGTGCCGACAAGAAGCGCAGACGCTTTGTGCTTTGCCAGCGTGACAAAGATGCCTTGTCGTTTGACCACACCCACCAGCAGCGCGGCAACTGTCCACAACAGCGCCACGGCTGAAACCGTCAATCCGGCAAGCGGGGCCTGCAGCAGCAAATCGAACAGCACGGCGGCTAGCAGCAAAAGCACCGAGATAAACAACACAAATTTGGAGCGACGGCTGTCCGTCACTCGATCCTCCGATCCGGCAGGCAGTGCCGTCGTCATCACGGTGCGAATTTGTAGGTCAGCGCGGCTTGGCAGGCGACTTCCGGCGCGAGTCCGCGTTGATGGTACGAGTTGCCCAACTGCCCCCACTTTTCCGTGAAATCGGGATTGCTGGAACCCGCTTTGCCAAGCACCTTTTCTGCACCGGGGACGTTCATTCGTGCCTTTTGCAGCAGGCGCTTGCCTGCAATGGCCATGGTTTGTGAGCCCGGAAAAACATCCCAAAAGCCTTCAGCCGCCATAGCAAAACGCTCGGCGGCCGCGAGGTTGTTGTCATAACGATCCAGGCCCTCGTCTCTGCGCAAGGCCAACCACATACCGGGGGTTTGGTATTCGCTGCGGTTGGCCAGGGCGGCTCGCAACCAGCTCTTGACGTTCTCATCGGTGTCGGGGATGCGCTTGAGGCTGGGTTCGTTGCCCCAGTGGGGCCGAACGCTGCTCGATGCAGAAGAGGCAACCCCGGCAGCCGCTTGTGCGCTGGCCGTTGTGGCGTCAGGTTTTCTGCCGGCGGGGGCCGCGCGCGACGCTGGTGGATTGGCCACCAGCTCATCCAATCTTGCCTTGAGCGTGGATCCCGGCAACAGGGGGTTCGACTTTGTGGGGTCGGTGGTGATCATTTGCTTTCTACTCGAGGAACTGGGGCCCGGGGACTTGACCAGGAGGGCAGCGCCCCAACTTCGCTTGGCGCCTGGCGCCTGGCCACTTTTGAATCGCAACGCATCTGACAAAAATAGTGAGAACAGGCCCTGAAGGACACCCGCAAGTGCATACAGAACGGGAGGCTGACCGAGACACCGTTTGATGCATGCAGTAACGCTATTGTTTTCAACCCCTCTTCATCCGATGTTTACCGCTGTTTGCCAGCGCGCCTGATTGGAGGGAAGCTTGAAGATCACAGTGGCGCCCTGCAGGTCCTTGGTTCGTGGGCCTCACAGCACATTGAGCGGAATCTTCAGATAACTGACGCCGTTGGCATCGGGCGGGGGCATCTCGCCGGCGCGAATGTTCACCTGCACCGAGGGCAGGATCAGCACCGGCATGTCCAGCGTGGCGTCGCGCTGGTTGCGCAGGCCCACAAACGCGTCTTCGGTGACGCCGTCATGCACATGGATGTTGTGGGCGCGCTGCTCGGCCACGGTGGTTTCCCAGGCGGTGGCCCGGCCCGCAGGGGGGTAGTCGTGGCACATGAACAGACGCGTCGCAGGCGGCAGGCTCAGCAGCCGGCGCACGGACTGGTACAGCGCGCGGGCGTCCCCACCAGGGAAGTCGCAGCGCGCCGTGCCCACATCGGGCATGAAAAGCGTGTCGCCCACAAACACCGCGTCGCCCACCTGATAGGCCATGCAGGCGGGCGTATGGCCGGGCACGGCCAGGGCGCGTGCGGTGAGCTGGCCGATACGGAATTCTTCGCCGTCGCTCAGCAGATGGTCAAACTGACTGCCGTCGGTATGAAACGCGTCTTCCAGGTGGAAGATGCCCTTGAACACGGTCTGCACCTGCGTGATGCCCATGCCAATGGCAATGTAGCCGCCCAGGGTCTCGCGCAGGTAGTGTGCGGCCGACAGGTGGTCCGCATGGGCATGGGTTTCCAAAATCCATGACACGGTCAACCCTTGGCTTCGCACGAAGTCGATCACGCGCTGGGCCGAGCGCGTTTTAGTTCGCCCCGACTTGGCGTCGTAGTCCAGCACGGAGTCCACCACCGCGCAATGGCCCCCCGGCGCGTCGTAGACGACGTAGCTCACGGTCCAAGTCGCTTCGTCGAAAAAGGCCTCTATCAGTGGTTTCATTTGGTGCACTCCGTCAACTTTGATCTATTCATAGATATTTTATTGACGAATATATTGTTTGTAAATATAATGTTTTGGTTGAGACTGTGAAGGAGCCTCCTGCATGCTTGCCGAAACCGCCCTTGACCTAGCGACCATGCGTCAATCGGCCGACCGTGCCTGCCGTCTGATGAAAGTATTGTCCAACCCCGACCGTCTGCTGCTGCTGTGCCAGCTCATGCAGGGCGAAAAAAGGGTGGGGGAGTTGGAAGAGCTTGTGTGCATCAGCCAGCCCACCTTGTCGCAGCAACTGGCCGTGTTGCGTGAGGAGGGCCTCGTCAGCACCCGGCGCGATGGCAAGAACATCTACTACCAAATCGCCAGTTCGCAGGCCTTGGCCGTGATGAACGTGCTGTTTGATCAATTTTGCGGCGCGCCGGGCAGCGCCGCCTAGACGCCTTGGGAAGACGCCCATGATGATCGACTGGAACCATTTCACCCCCTGGGCTGCCCTGGGCGGCGGCCTGCTTTTGGGCGTTGCCTCAGCGCTCTTCATATTGCTCAACGGCCGCATCCTGGGCATCAGCGGCATTGTGGGCGGGCTTTTGCGACCGCGCACGGGTGATGTGGGCTGGCGCATTGCGTTTGTGCTGGGCATGCTGGCCGCGCCCTTGCTCTACCAGTTGTTGGCGGGCCCGATCCAGGCGCGCGTGGATGCGGGCTGGGGCATGGTGGTGCTGGCGGGGCTGCTGGTGGGTGCAGGCACCCGGTACGGGTCGGGCTGCACCAGTGGCCACGGGGTGTGCGGGTTGTCGCGCCTGTCCCCGCGCTCGCTGGTAGCGACCCTCGCCTTCATGGGCGCGGGCTTTGCCACCGTCTTTTTGGTTCGGCATGTGCTTCGCTAGGGAAGCTCTGCATAACCCTCGCGAGGATGCGCTGTTGCGGATCGGGATAGGCCACAAGGCGCTTTTTGCAGCCAATAGCACGGCTATTGGCAAGAAAAGCAACACCGTGGACTGCCCGAGCCCGGGCCCGGGCCCGCGCAGACCGCAGGGAGTTATGCAGAGGTTCCCTAGTTACATAACTTTTTAAGATCCATATGAAACACCGCCTCTCGGAATTCGTGGTCGGACTGTTGTTTGGGCTTGGACTCATCGTCTCGGGCATGACGGAC
>JBKCTS010000194.1:0-3824 GCA_046318695.1 Acidovorax sp. | reverse complement strand
ATCTGCATACCCCTCGCGAGCATGCGCGGGTGCGGATCGGGATAGGCCACAAGGCGATTTTTGCAGCCAATAGCACGGCTATTGGCAAGAAACGCAACGCGGTGGACTGCCCGCGCCCGGGCCCGCGCAGACCGCAGGGAGTTATGCAGAGGTTCCTTAACCTGAAAGACCCAAAAGCGGCGCTGGCAAGTGCATACCGCCGTCACCCCAAAAGTGAGGCTGCAAAAACAACGCAAGGCCCGAGTCCGCGCGGAGTGCGGCAAGATTACAAGCGGTCAACTGCCGTTTTTAGGTTTAAGCGTTCCTTGCGTCCTCCTTGCCGTGAAATCCACACACCCGCCAGCCGTCTCGTCGGTCATCGCTCCGGTATCGTCCCTGCCTGATTTTGATCCGCGGCTGGTGCCGGTGGCGGCGGTGGACTCGGAGTTGCCCTCGGTCGCGCTACAAGCGCAGACACCGCAGGCATTGCAACGCAGGTTCGCGTCGGCTCCCGTGTGGGAGCCCGAGGTCGTTCTGGAAAAGAAGTTCATGGACCGCGAGCCAGCCCAAGCAGCGGTGCTGCTGGCCATCGTGCAGCGTGAGCAACCCATGGTCCTGCTCACGGAGCGCACGGCGCATCTGTCGACCCACTCCGGTCAGGTGGCGTTTCCGGGGGGGCGCGCCGACGCGCAAGACAGCTCGCCGGCCGAGACCGCGCTGCGGGAGGCACAGGAAGAGGTGGGACTTGGCCGTGAGTTTGTGGAGGTGCTGGGTAGCCTGCCCACGTACGTGACGGGCTCGTCCTTCATCATCACCCCTGTGGTTGCGCTGGTGCGTCCCGACTGCGTGTTGCGCCCCAATCCCTACGAAGTGGCCGATCTGTTTGAGGTGCCCCTGGCTTTTTTGCTCGATCCCGCCAACCACCGGCGCCATGTGTTCGATCACGATGGCATCCGCCGCGAGTGGTTTTCCATGCCGTACCAGGATGGGGAAAAGAGCCGGTTTATCTGGGGTGCCACTGCGGGCATGTTGCGCAACTTCTACCGGTTCATGTCGGCCTGAGAAGCCGGTCGGGCCGCGCCGGTATCATTGCTGCATGAGCTTTTTCGCCATCTTGTTCGCGCTGCTGATCGAGCAGGCGCGCCCGCTCTCGCGAAGCAATCCCATCCACGCCGGCCTGCGTGCATGGGCCCTGTCGGTGAGCCGCAATTTTGATGCGGGCAAACCGCACCACGGCTGGGTCGCGTGGACCCTGGCCGTGCTGGTGCCGGCTGCTGTCACGTTGGCGATTCACTGGTTGCTGGTGTGGGGCCTGGGCTGGCCTTTTGCGATGGTCTGGAGCATCGCGGTGCTCTACGTCACGCTTGGCTTTCGCCAGTTCAGCCATCATTTCACCAGCATCCGCGATGCGCTGGAGAGCGGCGACGAGGACGCTGCGCGTGAGCAACTTGCCCACTGGCAGCGGGTGGATGTGGGGGTGCTGCCCCGAAGCGAAATCGTTCGCCATGTCATCGAGTATTCGGTGCTGGCTGCCCACCGCCATGTGTTTGGCGTTCTGGCGTGGTTTTCGGTTCTGGCGGCGCTCGGCCTCGGGCCCACCGGCGCCGTGTTGTACCGGCTGGCGGAGTTCGTATCGCGCTACTGGCACCCGCGTCAGCAGTCCCGGGCGCAGCCCGTCAGCGCGGCTTTGCAGCATGCGTGCGCGCAGGCCTGGACGGTGATCGACTGGCTGCCCGCGCGGCTGACTGCGCTGAGCTTTGCGGTGGTGGGCAGTTTTGAGGAAGCGATTGAAGGGTGGCGCTTTCATGCGCAGCACTTTCCGAACGACAACGACGGGGTGGTGCTGGCTGCCACGGCTGGAGCGATCAACGTGCGCCTTGGGGGAGAGTCGCTCAAGGCCCGCGCTGTCGTGGATGTTCCCCAGGGGCTGGCGGCGGACGCCGAGCTGGGCGGCAGCGACTCGACGCCCGGGCGCGAGCCGGAGGTCGGTCACCTGCGCAGTGTTGTCGGCCTGGTCTGGCGGTCTGTCGTGGTTTGGATGCTGCTGCTGGCATTGCTCACCTTGGCCCGCCTGCTTGGCTGATTCGGTAGCCCCCCGTTTGCCCATCGTGCGCTGCATTCTCCGGCCGCCTGCGCGGCCACATGGACCGGGCTTTCCAGGCGGGATGCATCGGCGCTCAAGGTTCAGTAGCGCGTGTGGCTCAGTTCTTCGAACAGGTCGCTGTAGATGCGGTGCCGTGTCGGGCTGATCGCGGCTTGGCCCGTGCCATCTTTCAGCGCGGCCAGCACGCCACAACCGGGCTCATGCAGATGGGTGCAGTTGTAGAACTTGCAGTGCCCGGCATGTGCCGCGATGTCAGGCATGCACGCAGCAAGCTGCATGGGGGCAATGTGATGCAAGCCAAATTCTTGAAAGCCTGGTGAATCGATCAGTGCGGTGGTGCGCGCAGCGTCCATCCAGTACCAGTGGGTGCTGGTCGTGGTGTGCTTGCCCGAGTTCAGGGCCTGCGAGATCTCGCCCGTGACAACGGCGGCACCGGGCACCAGCAGGTTGATCAGCGTGCTCTTGCCCGATCCCGAGGGCCCGAGTATCAGGGTCGTCTTGCCCCGAAGCTGCTCCATCAGCAGCGCCCGGTCCTCATCGCTGGCCCGCGCCAGTGACAGTGGCAGCACCACATAGTGCGTGCCTGCGCCCATATGGCGGTAGGGCAGCAGGCGCTCCCAGGCGCGGGCAAACGGCTCCTCCAGATCGCTTTTGTTCAGTGCAATGATGGGCTTGATGCCCTCGGCTTCGGCCGCAATGAGCGCGCGCGCGAGCTGGCTCTCGGAAAACACGGGTTCGGCCGCAATGAGGATCAAGACCTGGTCGAGGTTGGCCGCAAAAGACTTGGTGCGGATCTCGTCCTGCCGATACAACAAGTTGCGCCGCTCATGGATCTTCTCGATGGTGCCCTCATCGCCCTGGCCGGGTGGCGCGGCCTGCCACAGCACGCGGTCGCCAACAACGGCCTGGTTTTTCTTGCCGCGCGGGTGACAGATGCGGCGCTCTCCATCAGGTGTCTCGACCATGCAGTGTCGGCCATGGCTCGCCACCACGATGCCCGGGATGAGTGCGCTGCGCTCAGCCATCAGCAAGCGCCTGCAGCGCAGGGCGCTTTATGCAACCAGGGCATCGAATTGACCCGCGCATTCAAAGTCGGTGGCCGAGATGCCCTGCACGTCGTGGGTGTTCAGCCGCACGGCGCAGCGGTTGTAGTGCACCGACAGGTCCGGGTGGTGGTCCTGCGCGTTCGCGATGAAAGCCACGGCATTCACGAACGAGATGGTTTCGTAGTAGTTGGCAAAGTGGTAGGTCTTCTCAATGGCCACATCAGGCCCGTCGCCCGTCAGGTGCCAGCCCTCGACCTTGGCGAGATTTGCTACAACTTCTGTAGCTGTGAGGGCACGCCGGACGTGCGCGGACCAGTCTTTTTTCTTTAACATCGTGAAGTTCATGGGTGGACAAGCTTCTGGGGCTGCATGCGCGCCAGCCGTTCGGCGGCAGGCGGATGCGAATAGTAGAACTGCACGAACACCGGGTCCGGCGTCAGGGTGGACGCGTTGTCTTCGTACAACTTGAGCAGCGCGGACGCAAGGTTGGCCCCGCTGGACTGGGCCGCAGCGTAGGCGTCCGCCTGGAACTCATGCCGCCTGGACTGCCGCGAGAACAGGGGTGAGATGAAAAGCGTGAAGACCGGCGTTGCCAACAAAAACAGCAGCAGCGCCAGCGCATCATTGGGCGCGGACGCCAGCGCTGGATCCAGCGACAGGTTGGGCACCACGCCCAGCCCGGTGTAGAACCACAC
>JBKCTS010000193.1:0-6813 GCA_046318695.1 Acidovorax sp. | reverse complement strand
CCCTGGCCGAGCCCGGGCCCGGTGCGCGCCGCATCCGCCACCATGCCGAGCGCCCGACCATCATGGCCGACTACCACCGCACCGGCCTTTCCCCGCTGCCTCGGCCCGCTGGCATTGGCATGGAAGGCGCTGGCGTTGTGGAGGCCGTGGGTGATGGCGTGGCCCACCTGCGTGTGGGCGACCGCGCGGCCTATGCCAGCCAGCCACCCGGCGCTTACTGCCAGGTGCGCGTAATGCCCGCCAAGTGCGTGTGCAAGCTGCCCGATGCCATCAGCTTCGAGACTGCTGCCGCCATGATGCTCAAGGGGCTGACGGCGCAATACCTGCTCAAGAAAACGCTGCCCGTGGAAGGCCTGCAGCCTGGTGACCATGTGCTGTTTCACGCTGCAGCTGGTGGCGTTGGTTTGATTGCCTGCCAGTGGGCCAAGGCCCTGGGCCTGCAGCTCATCGGCACGGCGGGCAGCGATGCCAAGTGTCAGCTCGCGCTGGCCAACGGCGCGGCCCACGCCATCAACTACAGCACCGAAGATTTTGCCGCCCGCGTGAAGGACATCACGGGTGGCAAGGGCGTGAAAGTGGTGTACGACTCGGTGGGCAAGGACACCTGGGACAAATCGCTCGATTGCCTGCGCCCCTTTGGTCTGATGGCCAGCTTTGGCAATGCCTCCGGTCCGGTGGCAGCGTTTGCCCCCGGTTTGCTGGGTGCCAAGGGTTCGATCTATGTCACGCGCCAGACTCTGTTCAGTCATATCGCGACACGGGAGAGCACGCAGGCCATGGCTGATGACCTGTTTGCCGTGGTGGCCAGCGGTCAGGTCAAGATCCATATTGACCAGCGCTACCCGCTGGCCGAGGTGCAGCAGGCCCACCGCGATCTGGAGGCACGCAAGACCACCGGTTCGACCATCCTCACGCTGTGAACGGGGCTTCGGGCGGAACTTCCTTCGCGCAGTGGGTGGCTGCCGCGCGCCAGCAGGCATCGCAACCCCCGCCTCGGCCGCGGCACCCGCTGGTGGCCGCCGGGCATGTGATTGGCTCGGTTGCACAGGGGTTTTTTGACGAAGCGGGCGCTGGAGGCATTCTCCAGGAGCATCCATTGCGGTTGAAAAAGCACGAGACTGCCGCGCCGTGCTGGCACCTTGAGGTGGCTGCAGACCAGGTCACCCGGGCGCTCAATGCGCTGGCTTGCGCGCTGCGTGAGCGGGGGCTGTGTGGTCCGTGGCGTGACGAGCAACTGGCGGTATGCGGCCCAGCGGGCGAGGTGGTTGCCACGGTCGAGCGCGGTGCGGTGCGCGTTCTGGGCATCACAACGCGCGCCGTGCACCTGATCGGCCATGCCACGGATGGCCGAATCTGGGTGCAAAAGCGCGCCATGACCAAGCCCAACGATCCTGGCAAGTGGGACACGCTGATGGGCGGGATGGTGTCGGCCGCCGATACCCTGCCACAGGCCCTGGAGCGCGAGACCTGGGAGGAGGCTGGGCTGCGCGTCGAGCGCCTGCACGGGCTGACGTACGGCGGGCACGTGCTGTTCAGCCGCCCCAGCAGTGAAGGGCAGGGTGCCGGATTCATGGTCGAGCGCATCGACTGGTTCAGCGCCGTGGTGCCCGATGGGATGCCCCCGGACAACCAGGACGGCGAGGTGGAGTGTTTTGCGCTTCTGAGCCCCGATGAGGTGCGCGGGCGGGTGGCGCAGGGGGGCTTCACGCTGGAGGCCGGGCTGGTGCTGGCTGGGTTCTTCGGAGCGTGATGGTTGGCCAGGCGCCCCGTGCCTTGCCGCCTGCCACGCCGCATCAGCTGCGGTCTGCCACCGGCTTGAGCCGGTTGGGCGCAAGCGCCCCGGCCGATTCAAGAATCGGATACGCCACGGAGCACAGCAGCGAGTTGATGCGCTTGAGTTCGCTGATCAGGTCGATGTGCAACGAACTCGTCTCGATGCTCTGCACCGTGTTGTCTTGCAGCCGCGCCAGGTGGGTGACCGAGTAGGCGTGCTCCAGGTCGCGAAAGCGTGCCTTTTCCTCCAGCAGCTTTTGCGCATCGCGCATGCTACCGTCGAGAAACACGCTCATGGCCAGGCGAAGGTTGTCGACCAGACGGGCGTGCAGCTCGCTGATCTCTTCCATACCGGCTTCAGAGAACTGGCGGCTTTTCTTGATCTTCTTGTCCTCGATATCGATCAGCACGCGCTCGATGATGTCGCCGATCTGTTCCATGTTGATGGTGAAGCTGATGATGTCAGCCCAGCGGCGGCCCTCGCGTTCGTCCAGCGCCTCGCGAGAGATCTTGGTCAGGTAGTACTTGATGGCCGAATACAGGCCGTCAACCTCGTCGTCCAGCTTGCGCAGTTCTTCGGCCAGACGCAGGTCGTCCGTGCGGATCACCTTGTGCAATCCGATCAGCATCGACTCGACCACATCGGCCAGGTGCAGTGCTTCGCGCGCAGCGCACGAGATGGCCAGAGAGGGTGTGGCCAGTGCGGAAGGATCGAGGTGGCGCGGCCGCAGGCTGGCCGCATCCTGCTGGTCCTGCACAGGCATCAGCCTCTCGGCCACGCGGGCCACCGTGCCCGTCAGCGCGATGCAGGCCAGGCCGACGACGATGTTGAAAGCCAGGTGAAACAGCACGACCTGTGTGGCCGCATCGGGCGCATGGGCGGGCGCGTGCTGCAGCCACAGGCCCACCAGGGGCGCCATGATGACCACGCCAATGATCTTGAAGATCAGGTTACCCATCGGGACCTGGCGGGCTAGGGTGGAGGCGTTGAGCGTGGTGAGCACCGCCAGGATGCCGCTGCCCAGGTTGGCGCCGATGACCAGACCGAGCGCCACGTCCAGTGGAATCCCGCCCGAGCCAGCCAGCGCCGCCGTGAGCAGAACGGTGGCAAGGCTGGAGTAGGCCAGCACCGCCACCACGGCGCCAGTGAGTATCTCCAGCAGCAGGTCGCTGGTCAGCGCGCCCAAAAGGGTGCGTACCGCAGGTGACTGGGTGAGCACGGTTGTGGATTCGGTGATCAGGCGCAGGGCCAGCAGCATCAGGCCCAGGCCGATCAGGACCCGACCGACACGGCCAGCGGTGGTGTCCTTGCGCGAGATGAACAGCACCACACCCACTAAGATGAACAGCGGAGACAGCCATGACAGGTCTGTCGAGAACACAACGGCGATCACGCTGGTGCCCACGTCGGCACCCAGCATCACCGCCAGCGCGGCCGGCAGGCCGACCAGCCCCTGGCCCACGAAGGACGACACGATGAGTGCCGTGGCCGTGCTGGATTGCACCAGAGCCGTGACGCCAATGCCGGACATCATGGCCGTGAGACGGTTGCTGACGCTGTGTGCGATCAGCTGCCGCAGGTTGGCCCCAAACACCCGCAGGACGCCTCTTCGTACCAGGTGAGTCCCCCAGATCAGCAGCGCCACGGCGGCCAGCAAGTTAAGAAGATGTTTCATGGATCACTGGTATTTTCTTGTTCTTTTAAACGGCGGTTTGCAGAGCATTCTCCACGCCACTGCCGTGCTGAACACGCAGGCGCAGAGGGCGTTTGCGACCGCCTGCGGCCCGCGCGAAATGTGCCCTACGAATGGCGCTGAAAGTGGCCTGTCATCAGCCTGGCAAACAAGGATACTGCTGATTCCATAGCACTGCCGGATGACATGGTAGGCGCTGATTCAGGTGTCACAGCAAAACGGCCCGCGAGGAGCGGGCCGTTGGCTTGGTGTGGAGGGTGGTCTGGTTCAGCGTTTGCCACGAACCCGCAGCAGCTCGTCCAGAATCAGGCACGCGGCTCCCACAGTAATGGCCGAGTCCGCCACGTTGAACGATGGGAAGTACCAGTTGGCGTAGTGGAACTGCAGGAAGTCCACGACGTAGCCGTGCATAAGCCGGTCCACCACATTGCCCACGGCCCCGCCGAGAATGCTGGCCAGCGAGAAGCTAAAGAGTTTTTGCCCCGGATGCGCCTTGAGCTGCCAGACGATGAAGATGGTTGCCGCCACGCCAATGCCGGTAAACAGCCAGCGCTGCCAGCCCCCGGCGTCTGCCAGCAACGAAAACGCAGCGCCCGTGTTGTGCGCCCGCACGATGTTGAAGAAGCTCGTGATGAAGGTCGAGTCGCCCAACTCGTAGTGGTCAACGATCAGCGTCTTGGTGATCTGGTCAGCTACCAGGATGACCAGCGCCCACGCCAGCCAGGGCCACAGGGTGGGGCCGCCGCGCCCCCCAAACGATGCGGAGCCGGATGCGCGCGCCATCACGCGTGCACCCGCACTTCGCCGTCGCCCAGCAGGTTGCTGGTGCAGCGGCCACAGATGGTTGGGTGCGCTGCATCGTGGCCCACATCACTGCGGTAGTGCCAGCAACGCTCACATTTGGCATCAGAACTGGCCTTTACGCTTATCTCCATTGAATTTTCTGCTATCAATGTAATAGCAGATGTGATGAACACAAACTTGAGGTCTTCTTCCAGGCTGGCCAGCAGCGCGTGGTCTTCGGCAGCCGCGGTCAGGGTCACGGTGGCCTGTAGCGACGAGCCCACCTGGCCCGCGGCGCGCAGGTTCTCGATTTCCTTGTTCACGGCATCGCGGATCTCGCGGATGCGCGACCACTTGGCCAGCAGGCCCTCATCGGCACCGGCACCGACACCCGCAACGTTGCCGTAGGTTTCCAGAAAGATCGACTCTGACTGGCCGAAAACCTTCCACGCCTCTTCGGCAGTGAACGACAGGAAGGGCGCCATCCAGCGCAGCATGGCGTGGGTGATGTGGTACAGCGCAGTCTGTGCGCTGCGGCGGGCCAGGCTCTTGGGCGCCGTGGTGTAGAGGCGGTCTTTGAGCACGTCCAGATAAAAGCCGCCGAGGTCTTCCGAGCAGTACAACTGCAGCTTGGCCACCACGGGGTGGAACTCATACACCTTGTAATGCGCCAACACGGTGGCCTGGAACTCGGTGGCGCGGGTCAGGGCGTAGCGGTCGATCTCCAGCATCTGATCGAACGGCACGGCATCTTGGGCCGGATCAAAGTCGCTCACGTTGGCGAGCAAAAAGCGCAGCGTGTTGCGAATGCGGCGGTAGGCATCCACCACGCGCGCCAGGATCTTCTCGTCGCCCGCGATATCGCCCGAGTAGTCGCTGGCGGCCACCCACAGGCGGATGATTTCTGCGCCCAGTTTCTTGTTGATCTCTTGCGGGTCGATGCCGTTGCCCAGCGACTTGCTCATCTTGCGGCCCTGGCTGTCCACGGTGAAGCCGTGGGTCAGCAGGCCGCGGTAGGGCGCGCGGCCTTCCAGCGCCGATGCCAGCAGCAGCGAGCTATGAAACCAGCCGCGATGCTGGTCGTGGCCTTCCAGGTACAGGTCGGCCTCGGGGCCCCGGTCATGGAACTGGGGCGCATGGGTGCCGCGCAGCACATGGCTGAAGGTGGAGCCGGAGTCAAACCACACTTCCAGGATGTCGGTGCTCTTGGTGTAGTGGGGCGCGTCTTCAGCGCCCAGGATGTCTTTCGCCGTCACGCGGCTCCAGGCCTCGATGCCGCCCTTTTCCACGATGTCGGCGGCCTGGTCCATGATCTCCATGGTGCGCGGGTGCAACTCGCCCGAATCCTTGTGCAAAAAGAACGGGATGGGCACGCCCCAGCTGCGCTGGCGCGAGATGCACCAGTCGGGCCGCCCGGCGATCATGTCGTGCAGGCGGGCCTTGCCGTTTTCGGGGTAGAAGCTGGTGTGGTTGATGGCATCCAGGGCAATCTGGCGCAGCGTCTTGGCGGGCTTCATGCCCGGCTTGGTGAACACGCCTTCGCCTTCGTCCATGCGGATGAACCACTGGGCGGCCGCGCGGTAGATCACCGGCGTCTTGTGGCGCCAGCAGTGCGGGTAGCTGTGGGTGATGTCCTTGGTGGTCATCAGCCGGCCCGCGTTGCGCAGTGCTTCGATGATGACGGGCACGGCCTTCCAGATATGCTGGCCGCCAAAGAGCGGGAAGTCGGCCGCGTAGGCGCCGTTGCCCTGCACGGGATTGAGGATCTCGTCCAGCGCCATGCCATGCGCGCGGCAGGAGTTGAAGTCTTCCAGGCCATACGCGGGCGAGGAGTGCACGATACCGGTGCCGTCGTCGGCCGTGGCGTAGTCGGCCAGGTACACGGGCGACAGGCGGCGGTAGCCAAAGCTGCCGTCTTGGCTGGCCACGTCGTACAGTGGGTGTTCAAACGTGAGGCCACCCAGGTTCTTGCCCAAGGTGGTGGTCAGCACGCTGCCCGCAAGGCCATAGCGCTCCAGGCACGAGGCGACCAGCGGCTCGGCCACCAGCAAGATGCGCTCGCCCGCGTCCACCAGCGCGTAGGTGATTTCGGGGTTCAGGTTCAGCGCCTGGTTGGCGGGGATGGTCCAGGCGGTGGTGGTCCAGATGACGACGAAGGCATCCTTGGCGAGCGCGGGCAGGCCGAAGGCGGCGGCCAGCTTGGCCGGGTCGTGCGACTTGAAGGCCACGTCCAGCGTGGTGCTCTTTTTGTCTGCATACTCGATCTCGAACTCGGCCAGTGAACTGCCGCAGTCAAAACACCAGTAAACGGGCTTGAGGCCGCGGTAGACAAAACCGCGCTCCATCACGCGCTTGAACGCGCGGATCTCGCCAGCCTCGTTGGCGGGGTTCATGGTTTTGTAGGGGTTGTCCCATTCACCCAGCACACCCAGGCGCTTGAAGTCCACCATCTGCTGGGCGATCTGCTCGGTGGCAAACGCTCGGCTCTTGGCCTGCATGTCCTCGCGGCTGAGGTTGCGACCGTGCTTCTTTTCGATGGCATTCTCGATGGGCAGGCCATGGC
>JBKCTS010000192.1:0-2605 GCA_046318695.1 Acidovorax sp. | reverse complement strand
CAGGCCTACCCTGGCGACGTGTTCTATCTCCACAGCCGTCTGCTCGAGCGCGCAGCCCGCGTGAACGCCGACTATGTCGAAGCCTTTACCAAGGGTGAAGTCAAGGGCAAGACGGGTTCGTTGACCGCGCTGCCCATCATCGAGACGCAAGCCGGTGACGTGTCCGCCTTCGTGCCGACCAACGTCATCTCGATCACCGACGGCCAAATCTTCCTTGAAACCAGCCTGTTCATTGCCGGTATGCGCCCCGCCATCAACGCCGGTATGTCGGTGTCGCGCGTCGGTGGTGCAGCCCAGACGAAGCTGGTGAAGAACCTGTCTGGCGGTATCCGTACCGACCTGGCCCAGTACCGTGAACTGGCCGCGTTCGCGCAGTTTGCATCCGATCTGGACGAAGCCACCCGCAAGCAGCTCGACCGCGGTGCCCGCGTGACCGAACTGCTCAAGCAGGCTCAGTATTCGCCGCTGTCCATTTCGCTGATGGCTTCGACGCTGTTTGCCGTGAACAAGGGCTTCATGGACGATGTGGATGTCAAGAGGGTGCTCGCCTTTGAACATGGCCTTCACCAGTTCCTGAAGACCAGCCATGCCGCTTTGCTGGCCAAGCTGGAGCAGGCCAAGGCCATGGACAAGGATGCTGAAGCCGAATTGACTGCTGCCATCGGCGCCTTCAAGAAGTCGTTCGCCTAAACCGAACGAGGAATCATCATGGCAGCAGGCAAGGAAATACGCGGCAAGATCAAATCGGTGGAAAACACCAAGAAGATCACCAAAGCCATGGAGATGGTGGCTGCATCCAAAATGCGCAAGGCGCAGGATCGGATGCGGTCGGCCCGCCCCTACAGCGAGAAGATCCGGAACATTGCAGCCAACCTGGGCCATGCGAACCCGGAGTATGTGCACCCGTTCATGAAGGTGAACGATGCCAAGACCGCCGGGATCATCGTGATCACGACCGACAAGGGTCTGTGCGGTGGCATGAACACCAACGTGCTGCGTTCGGTGACGACCCGGCTGCGCGAGTTGCAGGCTGCGGGTGTTGCTGCCGAGGCGGTGGCCATTGGCAACAAGGGCCTGGGTTTCCTCAATCGGGTCGGTGCCAAGGTGGTTTCGCACGTGACTGGCCTGGGCGACACGCCGCATCTCGACAAACTGATCGGCCCGGTGAAGGTGCTGCTCGACGCATATGCAGAGGGCAGGATCAACGCGGTGTATCTGAGCTACACCAAGTTCATCAACACCATGAAGCAGGAATCGGTGGTGGAGCGGCTGCTCCCGCTGTCTTCTGAGCAAATGCAGGCCGAGAAGACGGAACACGGCTGGGACTACATCTACGAGCCTGATGCACAGAGCGTCATCGATGAGTTGCTGGTCCGTTATGTCGAATCCCTGATCTACCAGGCCGTCGCGGAAAACATGGCGTCCGAGCAATCGGCACGCATGGTGGCCATGAAGGCAGCCACCGACAACGCCGGCAGCGTCATTGCCGAGTTGAAGCTGGTCTACAACAAGACGCGCCAGGCGGCGATCACGAAAGAACTTTCGGAGATCGTGGCTGGTGCCGCTGCTGTGTAAGCAGCTCGACAACATACTTTATTGGAGCGAAAAATGGCTCAAGTGCAAGGCAAGATTGTTCAATGTATCGGCGCTGTGGTGGACGTTGAGTTCCCGCGCGACCATATGCCCAAGATTTATGACGCCCTGAAGCTCGACGGCACCGCCCTGACGCTGGAAGTGCAGCAGCAACTGGGCGACGGCGTGGTGCGCACCATTGCGCTGGGCTCGTCTGACGGGCTGCGCCGCGGCATCATGGTGTCCAACACCGGCAACCCGATCACCGTGCCCGTGGGCAAGGCGACTCTGGGTCGCATCATGGACGTGCTGGGTACGCCCATCGACGAACGCGGTCCGGTCGGCCAGGAGCTCACCGCATCCATCCACCGCAAGGCCCCGGCGTACGACGAACTGTCGCCATCGCAAGAGCTGCTGGAAACCGGCATCAAGGTGATCGACCTGGTCTGCCCGTTTGCCAAGGGCGGCAAGGTGGGTCTGTTCGGTGGCGCCGGTGTGGGCAAGACCGTGAACATGATGGAACTCATCAACAACATCGCCAAGGCCCACAGTGGTCTGTCGGTGTTTGCTGGTGTGGGCGAGCGCACCCGCGAGGGCAACGACTTCTACCACGAGATGGCCGATTCCGGCGTGGTGAATCTCGAGAAGCTCGAAGACTCCAAGGTCGCCATGGTGTACGGCCAGATGAACGAGCCACCGGGCAACCGTCTGCGCGTGGCGCTCACCGGCCTGACCATTGCCGAGTCCTTCCGTGACGAAGGCCGTGACGTGCTGTTCTTCGTGGACAACATCTACCGCTACACGCTGGCCGGTACCGAAGTGTCGGCGCTGCTGGGCCGTATGCCTTCCGCCGTGGGCTACCAGCCTACCCTGGCCGAAGAAATGGGCCGTCTGCAAGAGCGCATCACCTCGACCAAAGTCGGCTCCATCACGTCCATCCAAGCCGTTTACGTGCCCGCCGATGACTTGACCGATCCTTCTCCAGCGACCACCTTTGCCCACTTGGACTCCACCGTGGTGTTGAGCCGTGATA
>JBKCTS010000191.1:0-3569 GCA_046318695.1 Acidovorax sp. | reverse complement strand
TCTGGCGGCACAGGAAGGCGGGGGTCTGCAGCACATCGACCACGCTGGCCACCTCGGCCACATGCGAGGTGTCGTGCACGTCGGTGAGTATGGGCAACTCCAGCTGGCGGCGCACTTCACCAAGGATTTTGAGGCCCGCATCAATGCCCACGCCACGCTTGCTGGTGCCCGATGACCGGTTCGCCTTGTCGAACGAGCCCTTGTAGATCAGCGGTATGCCCAGCGGCGCGCAGGCTTGCTTGAGCTGGCCCGCCACCTCGAGCGACATGTCCAGACCCTCGATCGAGCAGGTACCCGCGATCAGGAAAAATCGCTCATGGAGGCCGACCGGAAATCCGCACAGATTCATCGCCACGTCCTCAGGCTTTGGCCGCCGCGGCCTGCCGGTGTTCCACTGCCGCCTTGATGAAAGCATTGAACAGCGGGTGGCCGTTCCAGGGCGTGGACTTGAACTCGGGGTGGAACTGCACGCCGATGAACCACGGATGCACGCTGTGGGGCAGCTCGACGATCTCGGTGAGCTGTTCACGCTGCGTCTGCGCCGAGATCACCAGGCCCGCCTTGCGCAACTGGTCCAGGTAGTTCACGTTGGCTTCATAGCGGTGACGGGGGCGCTCGGTCACCACGTCGCCATAGATGCTGTGTGCCAGCGTGTTCTTGGCCACATCGGAGCTCTGCGCGCCCAGGCGCATGGTGCCTCCCAGGTCGGAGTTTTCGTCGCGCGTGTTGATGGTGCCGTCGGCATCCTTCCACTCGGTGATCAGCGCGATCACGGGGTGGGGCGTGGCCGGATCGAACTCGGTGCTGTTGGCATTGGCCAGGCCCGCCACGTGGCGGGCGTATTCGATGGTGGCCACCTGCATGCCCAGGCAGATGCCCAGGTAAGGCACCTTGTGCTCACGGGCGAACTGGGCGGCGGCGATCTTGCCTTCCACACCGCGCTGGCCAAAGCCGCCAGGCACCAGTATTGCGTCGTACTGTGCGAGCTTCCCGGCGGCATCTGCACCTTCGATGATCTCGGAGTCGATGTGGTCAATCTTCACGCGCACATGGTTGCGCATGCCCGCATGGCGCAAGGCTTCATTGACCGACTTGTAGCTGTCCGACAGGTCCACATACTTGCCAACCATGCCAATGGTGACTTCGCCCTGGGGGTGCTCGGTTTCATGCACCAGGTCGTCCCAGCGCTTGAGGCTGGTGGGCGGCGTATTCAGGCGCAGCTTGTCGCAGATCAGGCCATCGAGGCCCTGCTCGTGCAGCATGCGGGGCACCTTGTAGATTGTGTCCACGTCCCACATGCTGATCACGCCCCACTCGGGCACGTTGGTGAACAGCGAAATCTTGGCGCGTTCCTCGTCGGGAATGCGGCGGTCGGCGCGGCACAGCAGGGCGTCGGCCTGGATGCCAATCTCGCGCAGCTTTTGCACCGTGTGCTGGGTGGGCTTGGTCTTGAGCTCGCCCGCCGCGCCAATCCACGGCAGGTAGGTCAGGTGCACGAAGGCCGCGTTGTTCGGGCCCATGCGCAGGCTCTTCTGGCGCACGGCTTCCAGGAATGCCAACGATTAGATATCGCCCACCGTGCCGCCGATCTCACCGATGGCGACGTCCACTGCGTCGGGCGTACCGATGCCCGCGCCTCGCTTGATGAAGTCCTGAATCTCGTTGGTGACGTGGGGAATGACCTGCACGGTCTTGCCCAGGTAGTCGCCGCGGCGTTCCTTCTCCAGTACGGATTGGTAGATCTTGCCCGTGGTGAAGTTGTTGGTGCGCTTCATGCGCGTTTCGATGAAACGCTCATAGTGGCCAAGGTCAAGATCGGTTTCCGCGCCGTCATCGGTCACGAACACCTCGCCGTGCTGGAACTGCGACATGGTGCCCGGATCCACGTGGAGGTAGGGGGCCAGCTTGATGAGGGTGACTTTGAGACCGCGCGATTCAAGGATCGCGGCAAGCGAGGCTGAGGCGATTCCCTTGCCCAGGGAAGACACCACACCGCCGGTGACGAAGACGAATTTGGTCATGTCTGAAGGGGGACTCTCGGAACCTGTAGCGGCCCGGCATCTGCCGACTCGTGCGATTTGCGCTGCTGCACATCCCCGCAATGGGTAAAACATTGCTGCGATGGATGCCTGGCAGCCCGTGCCGCGCTGCAGTGCCTGCTGACGATACAGGTTTCGAGAGGCCCCCTGGTGGTGGGAAATTGCGATTATAGATGGCGGCCCTGGCGGGTTTGGCGCCGAAGCGACCCTGGTCCGCCCGTGCGGCCCCCATGCAGGCGGTGCAACAACGCAGACCGCCCGGCAAGGCACTTGTGCAATCTCCAAAAAGACTTTGAACAGGTTCTAAGAGCACCCTTCTGCTAAATTGGTCGAATGAACGAGCTTGCTGGAAAACACATTGTCCTGGGCCTGAGCGGTGGCGTGGCCTGCTACAAGTCTGCGGACTTGTGCCGCCAACTCATCAAAGAGGGCGCCACCGTGCAGGTGGTGATGACCGAAGCTGCTGGGCAGTTCATCACGCCCGTGACCATGCAGGCCCTCTCGGGCCGTGCGGTGTACGGCTCGCAATGGGATGCGCGTGAGCCCAACAACATGCCCCATATCAACCTCAGCCGTGAGGCCGATGCCATCGTCATCGCGCCCTGCAGTGCTGACTTTGTCGCGCGCCTTGCCCAGGGCCGGGCCGACGAACTGCTCAGCCTGCTGTGCCTGGCGCGGCCCGCGGCCAGCGTGCCGCTGCTGCTGGCCCCTGCCATGAACCGTGAGATGTGGTCGCATCCGGCCACGCAGCGCAACCTCAAGCAGGTGGCGCAAGACGGCGCGATGGTGCTGGGTGTGGGGCATGGCGATCAGGCCTGCGGCGAAACGGGCGATGGCCGGATGCTGGAGCCGCACGAACTGCTCGATGAACTGGTGGCGGTTTTTACGCCCAAGGTGCTGGCCGGTCACAAGGTGCTGGTCACGGCCGGACCCACCTTCGAAGCGATCGATCCGGTGCGGGGCATCACCAACCTCTCCAGCGGCAAGATGGGTTTTGCCGTGGCGCGCGCTGCCCGCGAAGCCGGCGCGGATGTGACGCTGGTAGCCGGTCCGGTGCACCTGGAGACCCCGCGCGGTGTGCGCCGGGTGGACGTGAGGTCGGCGCTCGACATGGCGGAAATGGTTCATTCGCTGGCGGCCGATGCCACGGTATTCGTGGCAACGGGAGCGGTGGCAGATTGGCGCCCCGCGTCACCTTCCGACCAAAAAATCAAAAAAGACGGCTCTGGCAACACGCCGGTGCTGGCCTTTGTGGAGAACCCTGACATCCTGGCGGCGGTGGCCCATTCCCCCAGGGCCCAGGCGGGCGAGCTGCTGTGCGTGGGCTTTGCTGCCGAAAGCCACGACCTGATTGCGCACGCCACCGCCAAGCGCCAACGCAAGGGGGTGCCCCTGCTGGTCGGAAACATCGGGCCTGCCACCTTTGGCCAGGACGACAATGCCTTGTTGCTCGTGGATGCCACCGGTCACCGGGAGCTGCCACGGGCGTCCAAACGCGTGCTTGCTCGGCAACTGATCGAGGACATCGCT
>JBKCTS010000190.1:0-9795 GCA_046318695.1 Acidovorax sp. | reverse complement strand
CTCTGGTCCTCATCGGGCAGCTCGGCCCGGTTCACGCCACCCAATTCCGTCAAAGCGCGGGCGGCAGCGGCAGCCGGGTCGGCCGCATTCCTGCGCGCCTGCTGGAACGCCATCGCCCCCCACACGCTGGCGCGGCGCATCTGCACACGGTTGCGCAGATAGCCGGGAAGGTCGGCCACGTCGGCGCGCTCGAGCACCTGTGCCTGCCAGGCAATGACCTTGGCGCGCTCGCTCACGGACAGGTCGGGGTTGATGCACTCGGGTCGGGTCAGCGCCAGGACGGCGCGGGCGCGCTGCGCGGCATCGGCCACCGGCATCGCCAGCAGGCGGCGAAACGCTTCGCCGTCGTAGCAAACCTGCATGCGGCCGTCCACCTCGTAGGTTGGAAACCGCAGGCCATAGCCGGTGGCCACATCGAGATGCGCCGACAGCGTGGCGCCCGAGGCCTTGCCGGGCGCCGCCACGGAGGCACGGCGGGCCAGCCGGTCGGCGAAGGTGCCCAGTGCGTCCAGGGCCTGCGCTCCCTCCTCGCCCGCCAGCACCTTTGCAGGAGCGGCCTGCAGGTAGGCCGCGGCAAGGCCGATGCCCAGTGCCTCCGAGCCCGGTGTGTCCTGCACAAATCGCATCACGGCCAGCAATGCGGGGCCTTGCGCCTCCGTCAGCGCCATGCGGCGCACATCGCTGGCGCGGATGAAGCCGCCCCGCTCGCGCTTGTGGTCCCACACCTGGAGGTAGTCCAGGCGCTCGCCGCGCACCTCCAGCACTTCGCCCTGCCACAAGCTGGCATGCTGCTGGGCCCCGTCGCGCGGCGTGGCGCGCAGGCTGGCCTGGTCTTGCACCACGATGGCGCTGCCCTGGGCAATGCCCGACGAAGACTGGGGCGAGGCCTCAGCCGCCACGGCTACCGCAGCGCTGGCCACGGCGGCCAGCAAGGTTGCGAAGGTCGTGTTCATGGTCACTGCTCCGCTGCGGGCGTGGCGCTTGCATCGTCGCCGACGGCTGCCGTCTGCGCTGCACCGGCCTGGGCGTTGCGGTGGCCGCCCAGCAGCGCGGCACCGATAAAGTCGCCATTGGTGGGTGGCGGCGCGATGATGACCTGGATCTTGTCCGACAACTTGTCGGCCAGCGTCTTCTGGATAAGCAGCGGGTGCTTGGTTACCAGCGCACCTTCGCGGGCCATCTGCTCTGCATTGACCTTGCCGACCCGGTCCATGCGGTAGGCCTCGGCCTCGGCCAGCTTCTGGCGGGCGTCCGCCTCGCCATTGGCTTCGATGCGGCGGGCCTGGGCAGCGCCTTCTGCGGCCTTCACGCGGGCCACACGCTCGGCTTCGGCCTCGAGCTGGCGCTGCTCGATCTGCCGCTGCTTGAACGGCAGCACATGTTTCATGGCCTCTTCCTGGGCCTTGGCCGCAATCACCTGCTCGCGCGCAGCCGCCTCGGCGGCCACCTCACGGCGCACCTTGTCGGCGCTGGCATCGAGCTCGGTTTCCTTGACGCGCTTGTCCTTGAGATCCAGGGTGTAGCGCATTTTTTCAGACGCCAGCTCTTCGGCCAGCAGGCTGTCCATGCCCCGGCGGTATTCGGCAGGCAGGTCCAACTTGCCAATCTGGATGCTGCGCAGGGTGACGCCATCGGCGGCCAGCCGCGCGCGCAGCTCGGTTTCGATGATTTGCGCGATCTCGGCGCGCTTGGACGAGAAAATTTCGCGAACCGTATAACGCGCAAATACCTTGTAGACCAGGCCTTGCACGGCGGGCTCCACGATGTCGGCGCCTATGTCGCCGGGCAGATTGCCGGTCTTGACCGCAACAGAGTTGGGGTCGAGCGCATAGCGCACGCTCAGGTCCAACCCCAGCGACAGACCTTCCACCGACTGCAGCGGCGCGCTGCCGGTGGCCTGGCGCACCGCTTCGGGGCGATAGCTCTGGTCGCGCAGGGAGAACACGCGCACGGTATGCAGGCCCGGCAGCACCCAGACGCTGCCATCACGCCAGAGGCTGACGGTGCCGGTCAACTGATTCAGGCGCACCCCCAGATCGCCTTGGGCCAGGTACTGCACCGGAGGGTTGCGGTACACCATCAGACCCGCAGCCGCAATCACGGCGCCCGCCACCAGCCAGCGGGCGGTGTGGGCGCTGGGCAGCGGGTCGGCCAGGTTCTGGCGGGGCTCTGATGGTTCTTCGCCCAGTTGCGGCAATGGGGGGCAGGCGCGCCCGGTCAGGGTCTGCACGATACGGTTCCAGGTGGCTTTCATGGCGTTTGTTTCTCTCTTGGTTGGTTCGGAGTTGTTCTCGGTTTCTGAGCCGCCGCGCCGGGTGGCTCATTGAGGACCGATTGTTCGGATCCACCGCGGAAGTAACAACGCAGCGCCCGGCTCAGTGCCCTCACACCACCGGGGCAAGCCTTCCGACCCCGGAAGAAAAACTCACACCGCCCAACACGGGTGACCGGGATAATCTGGCCCAAGCCTTCTTGCCCCCCCGCTGCCCATGACCCGCATTGCCGTGATCGAAGACGACCTGCCCACCAGCAACCAGCTGGCCGGATGGATACGCAGCGCGCGCGACGGCATCGTGATCGACCAGTGGTTCACGCGCGACGAAGCCGAGCTCGCCCTGAACCGCCAGCGCTACGACGCGGTGGTGCTGGACATCGAGCTCGGCCGCGAACGCCATGCGGGGGTCGCGCTCATCAATGCCATCAACAAGCTCGGGCACGGCACGCCGGTGCTCGTGGTCTCGGCCATGCCTGCGGCCATCTATCGCAGCATCATGAAAGCGCTTGATGCGTGGGACTACCTGCAGAAAACCACGTTTGAAGAGGCCGACTTCATCGAGACCTTCCTCGACATCCTGCGCGCCACACAACGCGCAGCGCCTGGCGCATCGGCAGCGGCCGAGCCGCCGCCCGGCGACAGCCTGGTGCTGGACCCGCTGTGGCAGCGCAGCCCCACCTGGCGCGGCGAACGCATCAACCTGCCACTGACGGCCCAGCGCATCCTGGCCACGCTTCACCAGCGACGGGGCGAGGTGGTCTCGTACGACGATCTGTTCGAGGTGGTGAAAAGCGGGCGCAACCGCGACAACGTGCGCAAGCATGTCAGCACCATCCGGGAGGCGCTGCGCGAGGTGGAGCCTGGCTTTGAGGGCATCGAAAACGTGCCCATGCGGGGCTTTCGCTGGGTGACCAAATGAGACTCGGCCTTTGCGCGGCTGCGCGGCGGCACCATCCATGAAACGCCTGCTGCGCCCCGCGCTCGACATCCCCCGCCTGGAGATACCCCGCCTGGGCCTGCCTGCGTTTCGCCTGCGCATCCTGGTGCGAAGCGTGTTTTTGCTGCTGGCGCTGGCCACCGCGGCACTGGCAGTGATGGTGCTCAAGGACGAAAAAGACCGCGCCTGGCAGGCCTACCAGCATGGCTTTGCCCGCAGCCAGGCGGAAGTGATGGCGCGGCTGCGACACCCGTCCGGCCAACTTGCACTGCTCAATGCCGACCATCTGGATCAGGCGGTGACGCCCCTGGCGCCGCTGCTGCTGCCTTTTGCAGCCCTCGACTTCGACGACCCGCACAAATCGCAGCAGGCGGTGGAGATGGCTGGCTGCTCGGTGCGGTACCCGGACGGCGCGTCGGTGTGTGCGGCGATTGGCAACAACCCGTATGCCGGGGGCTTCATCTATCTGGTGGGGAGTTTCTACGCCGGCGAGTTGACCTCACGCGAGCGCGGCTCGCTCGTGCCCTCAGAAGCGCATCGCGCGCGCGTGGCGCTGGACATGCGCGGCGTCCACTACCAGTGGATCGCACCGTACGAGGCACTGCCCTCGTCAGGCAATACCGGGGCGCGCGGTCGGCTCACCGGGTTTTCAGACAACGGCACGGCCCAGCTCGACCCCAGGGCGCGGCCGGTGCGCGATTTCCGTGGGTGGCTGTGGCAAAGCGGGCCATGCCGCGAACTGCCGCCCGCGCTGTCTGCGGACCCATCGGCAAGTGCCGCCCCTGCCGCGGCGACATGCCAGCAACGCACCCTCTACTCGATCCGCCTGCCTGTGGAGCTCTTTCGGGAAGCGCTGTTCCGCAAGGACGAGCGCATTGTCTGGCCACCCCCTGACCTGGCCAGCATGCGGCTGCGTGTGGAAATGCTGGCGCCCGGGGACGGTGCGCAGCCCCTTTTTGACAGCAATGCCCCCGGCGCGCAGTTGGCGTCCTCGCTCGCGGACGTCTCGCGCAGCCTGCTGCCGGGAGAGCGGGTGCAGATCGAAAAACTGGGCGGTGACGATGTCCGCAGCATCACACTCAAGGGCAGCGACGTGCTTGCGGAGCCGTCGGCACCGTGGCTGCTGCGCCTGATACGCTGGCTGCCGCTGGAGGCTGCGGGCGTGGGCCCGGCCACCATCCCGCCAACTGCCGCCGCGCGGGATCTGCTGGACACACCGACGGGCACCTATGCCGTGGATTTCGTGGGCAATCTGCGCGGTGTGGAGCTGGGGCTGGCCGCTGTGGCCACCCGTCTGTCGTGGTATCTGGGCGCCATGCTTGCGGCCATTGGCCTGGCGTGGCTGGTCATCGAAGTGGGGCTGATACGCCGCGTGACGGCGCTTACGCGGCGCGCGGCGGCCGTGTCGTACAACGTGCAGCCAGGGCACACCGGCCCGCGCCTGGGCGATCTTGAAGTGTCCGACCTGCGGGGATCGGACGAGCTGGGCATCCTGGCCGGCGGGCTGGCCGACCTGCTGCAGCGTGTGAAGGACGATATGCACCGCGAACAGCTGCGCGCCGGGCAGGAGCGCGACATGTGGCACGCCGTGGGCCACGAGATCATGTCGCCTCTGCAGTCCCTGATGGTGCTGCACGGCCCGGACGACCCGGGCTATCGCTACGTGCATCGCATGCAGCAAGCCGTGCATGTGCTGTACGGCACCGCATCACCCGCCGAGGCACTGCAGGCTGCAGACATGCCCCAGGGGCGGCTTGATCTGGACGATTTCCTGCGCCATGTGGCGGGCAACGCGCATTTCGCTGGCATCGGGCATGTGGTGTATGGCGGCACGCCGTCCCCGATCATCGTGCGTGCGGACGAATTCGCGCTGGAAGACGTGGTCACCCACATCCTGCGCAATGCCGACCGCTACCGCCCCGCAGGGACCCCGATCACGCTGAGCCTGTCGGCGTCCGAGTCCACGGCCTGCGCCGCGATCCGCAATCTGGGATCCACCATCGAGCCCGAGCTGCTCGAGCAGATCTTTGAGCTGGGCGTGTCAGACCCGGGCGGCGCGCCAGGCGATGGCCACGCCAGCCACCGCGGTCAGGGGCTCTTTGTGGCGCGCACCTACATGACCAAGATGGGCGGGACCATCCACGCGCGCAATACGGGCGACGGGGTGGAATTTCGGCTGACCTTCCAGCGGCTTGGCTGAGGCTGGGGCCGATTGCAGACGACAATTTCCAAACTCGACAGACTCCTAGCCCGCCAATTGGGCGCGCATGGCGTCGATGACGGCCCGGTAGTCGGGCTTGCCAAAGATGGCGCTGCCCGCCACGAAGGTATCGGCTCCGGCATCGGCCACGCGGCGGATGTTGTCGGTCTTGATGCCACCATCAACTTCCAGGCGGATGTCCTTGCCGCTGGCATCAATGCGCCGGCGCACGGCCTCGATCTTGCGCAGCGCGGAGTCGATGAAACTCTGGCCACCGAAACCGGGGTTCACGCTCATGATCAGGATGAGATCGATGTCGTCGATCACCCAGTCCAGCACATCCAGCGGCTCGGCGGGGTTGAACACCAGACCGGGCTTGACGCCCTTGGCGCGGATGGCCTGGATACTGCGGTGCACATGGCCCGATGCGTCGGGGTGAAAGCTGATGCAGTCGGCTCCTGCATCCGCGAAGGCGGCCGCCAGGGCATCCACCGGCTGGATCATCAGATGCACGTCAATCGGAATGGCGCGACCGTCGGGCGTCCTGGCGTGCGGCTTGAGGGCCTGGCACACCATGGGGCCGAAGGTCAGGTTGGGCACATAGTGATTGTCCATCACGTCGAAATGGATCCAGTCGGCGCCAGCGGCGATGACGCTCCCCACCTCTTGGCCCAGGCGGGCAAAGTCGGCGGAGAGGATGGAAGGGGCAATGCGGTAGGTGCGGCTCATGCCCCGATTGTCTCAAAGCGCGCACCGTGCGGTTGCGCTGCAGGCGGCCTGTCCTTTTGCGTGCCGCCACGGTTACCATTCAAGCCATGCCCAAGAACCAGTTTGATGTGCAGGTGGTGCCGGAGTATCTGCCCGACCAGTCGACCCCGGAAACCGGCGTGTTCAGCTTCGCCTACACCATCACGATCACCAACGCGGGCGATGGCCCGGCCCAGCTGATCTCGCGGCACTGGATCATCAATGACTCGCATGGGCACACCGAGGAGGTCAAGGGCCTGGGCGTGGTCGGCCACCAACCCCTGCTCAAGCCCGGCGAATCCTTCCAGTACACCAGCGGGTGCCGGCTGCGCACGGCGAGTGGCACCATGCACGGCACGTTCCACTGCGTGACCGAGGAGGGTGAACCGTTTGTCGCGCCGGTGGCCCTGTTCGTGCTGGAGGCACTGCGCCACGGGCCCAGTGGCGAGCCCATCACAGGGCGGGTGCTGCATTGAGCCGCCGCCTTGCCCCGCCCGACCAGCTGACCGACCAGCTGACCGACCTGTTGGCCCGGCTGGACCCCACGGCCGATCTGGCGCACCGCCACCTCTGGCTGATCCACCTGATGGCATGGGTGCGCGGCACGCGGGAGTCGGTGCCCGAGTCCATCGCAAGAGTGCAGCTTTTTCTGGACGTGGTGCAGGCCAGGGCTGAGCTGCAGCAGCGCCTGCAGGCATGGTGGGCCACGCTGGTGGACCATGTGGACATCACGACCTTGCTGGCCGACTTCGGCTTTGCATCACGCGTCGCCCTGGTCAGCGAAGTGGCTGAGCGGCTGCGCACCAAGCTGCTGCCCGGCAGCCCGGAGACGATTGACGCTTCCGAGCTGTTCATGCTGGCGCTGCCGACCCGGTTCGATGCGCAGTGGCTCGCGGCGATGTCCGAGGCCCAACTCGATCAGCTCGTGGGCCTGCTGTCGCCGCCCGCCTCCAGCGGTGACGCGTCCAGCGCAGGCGGGACATCCCTGTGGCATCGCGTCTTGCTCGATGCCATCACCTATTGCGCGGGGCAGATCCTGTCGACCGGCTTCGCGCCCGAGCTGCGGCTGCGCATGGGCGAGGCCGCGCGTGAAGAGCAGCCTTTTCATGCCCTGATCCACGATGTGGAAAGCCTGCGGGCCGAGGTGCTGCACGCCGCGCGCTCGCCCGACCGGATCAACGACTGCGCCCAGCGCCTGCGCGACCGGCTGGAAGCCTGCCGTGCTGCGGCTGCCACGGTCTACACCCACTTTGAGGACAACGGGATCTCGGTGGACCTGGTGTTTCGCTTGCGACAGTTGGGCAAGCGCATCCTGCGCGTGCGCGAGCTGCTGGACTGCCTGCTGTCTGCACGGCCAGCGGCCACGGCCGCATTGCTCATGGCGCACCTGGTGATCGTGGGGCAGGAGCGGCGCAGCCTGCGTGCACTGATGGGCGCCAACTTGTCGCTGCTGGCGGCCAAGGTGGCCGAGCGCAGCGCCGAGACCGGTGAGCACTACATCACCCGCGACGGCGCCCAATACCGCGAAATGCTGCGCAAATCCGCAGGCGGCGGCGCGGTGATGGCGCTGACCACGCTGGCCAAGTTCGGCCTGTACACGCTGGCGTTGTCGGCCTTCTGGGGCGGTTTTTTGGCGGGGGTGAACTACGCCATTTCGTTCGTGCTGATCCAGCTACTGCATTTCACGGTGGCCACCAAACAGCCCGCCATGACGGCGCCCGCCATGGCTGCCAAGCTCAAGGACCTGAATTCAACGGGCGCGGTGGAATCGTTCGTGGACGAGGTCACGCACCTGGTGCGCTCGCAGGTGGCCGCTGTGCTGGGCAATGTGCTGGTGGTGTTTCCGGTGGTGCTGGGGCTGTCGCTGCTCATCGCCGCGGCGCTGGGCCAGCCAGCCATCAGCCACCACACGGCGGAGCATGTGCTGGAGTCACTGCACCTGCTGGGGCCGTCGGTGCTGTTTGCGGCCTTCACCGGCGTGCTGCTGTTCTCGTCGAGCCTCATTGCGGGCTGGACCGAGAACTGGTTCGTGCTCAACCGCCTGGACTCGGCCATGGAGTACAACCCGCGCATCACGCGCCTGCTGGGGGCGCCGCGTGCCGCGCGGTGGGCGCGTTTTCTGCGTGAGAACATTTCGGGCTTTGCCGCCAATGTTTCGCTGGGCTTCATGCTCGGGCTGGTGCCTGCGTTTGCGGCGTTCTTCGGCCTGGGGCTGGATGTGCGCCATGTCACCCTGTCCACCGGGCAGATGGGGGCGGCGTTCGCCTCGCTGGGCCTGCAAGCCCTGCACATGCCCGCCTTTTGGTGGGCCATGGCCACGCTGCCGCTGCTGGGCGTGCTCAATGTCACGGTCAGCTTCTATCTTGCCTTTGGCGTGGCGCTGCGGGCCCACAGTCTCAGCGGCTTGCAGCGTTCAGACATCTATGCAGCGATCCGCCGACGCCTGCGCACGGCCCCGCTGTCATTTTTTGTCCCCGCCCGCCACGCGGGCTGACGGGCTCCGGGCCGCGCCGGGCCAGCATTGCGCACAATCTCCCCATGGGTGAATTTGATTTGATTGCGCGGTATTTCACGCGCCCGGTGCGGCACGCTGCCCTTGGGGTGGGGGACGACTGCGCACTGCTGGCCCCTGCGCCGGGCATGCAGTTGGCCATCTCCAGCGACATGCTGGTGGAGGGCCGCCACTTCTTTGCCGATGTGGACCCCGAGGCGCTGGGCCACAAGGCGCTGGCCGTGAACCTGTCGGACCTGGCCGCCTGCGGCGCGCGCCCCATGGCTTTCACGCTGGCGCTGGCGCTACCCCGGGTGGACGAGACATGGCTGGCCGGTTTCTCGCGCGGGCTGCTGGCACTGGCCGATGAACACGATTGCGAGCTGGTGGGGGGCGACACCACCCAGGGCCCGCTGAACCTCTGCATCACCGTGTTCGGCGAGGTGCCCGCAGGCCAGGCCCTGCTGCGCAGCGGCGCGCGGCCGGGTGACGACATCTACATAAGCGGCACGCTGGGCGATGCCCGGCTGGCGCTCGAGGCCCTGCTGGGCCACATCACCCTGCCTGCCGAGGTGCTGGCCCGCGCGCGCCAGCGGCTCGAGCGCCCTACCCCGCGTGTGGCGCTGGGGCTGGCGCTGCGGGGCGTGGCCCACAGTGCGATGGATGTGAGCGACGGCCTGCTGGGCGACCTCGCCCACATCCTCAAGGCCTCTGACGTCGGCGCATGCATCGACACCCACGCTGCTTCTATTTTGATAGCAGAAAATGTCCATGCATCAAGCGCAACAGGTCATTTTGATCTTGAACTGGTGCGCCAGTGCACCCTGGCGGGTGGCGACGACTACGAGCTCGCCTTCACCGCGCCGCCCGAGCGCCGTGACGCCGTGGCCGCAGCCGCGCTGGCCAGCCAGACCCGGGTGAGCCGCATCGGCACCGTGGAGGCCGAGCCGGGCCTGCGGCTGATCGATGCCGCCGGACATCCGGTGGCCCAGCATTACGCATCGTTCAACCATTTCGCCTGAAGGTCCGTGCCGCCGAGCCACTCCATCCCAATCCGCGGCGGGCGCGGACGGACTAGGAGGCTGTCGGACTTGGAGCGTCGAAGCGAAAAATGGCCCCAGCGAGGACAGTTTTTGTCGGATTTG
>JBKCTS010000189.1:0-2574 GCA_046318695.1 Acidovorax sp. | reverse complement strand
GTGCCGTCCGGAAGTACGATATTTCCAGTCAGGAGCGCATCGTCCGTGGACGGATGCCGACGATGGAAATCGTCAACGAGCGATTCGCTCGGAACTTTCGGATCGGGCTGTTCAATTTCATCCGGCGCAGCCCTGAAATTTCAGTGGGGACGGTATCGGTACAGCGTTACAGTGCTTTCTTGCGAGAACTGGCAGTCCCCACCAATTTCAATATTCTTGCCATCAGGCCGTTGCGCGGAAGTGGGTTGATTGTGTGCGAACCTTCCCTGGTGTTTGGCATCATCGACACACTGTACGGCGGTGTTGGAAAGTTTCAGACCCGCATCGAGGGTCGGGATTTTTCGCCCACCGAGCAACGCGTGATCAACCGGTTGGTCGATGTCATCTGTGCCGAATACAAGAAGGCTTGGCAGGGCATCTACCCGCTTGAACTGCATTACCAGCGCTCTGAGATGCAGCCGCAGTTCGCCAACATCGCCACGCCAAGCGAAATCGTCGTCTCAACGGCTTTCCAGTTGGAGATTGGCGATCTGTCAGGGGCCATTCACATCTGCATGCCCTACGCGACGCTTGAACCCATCCGCGACGTGCTGTATTCGTCAACGCAAGGCGACTCCATCGAGGTCGATCGGCGCTGGGTGCGTGTTCTGACCCGGGAAATCCAGGCGGCTGAGGTGACGCTGGTCGCAGAGCTTGCCCGGGCTGACGCTACGGTGGAGCAACTTCTTGCGATGAAGCCGGGCGACTTTATCGAACTGGACCGCGAGCCTCGCATCCGTGCGTCCATCGGCAGGGTCCCCATTTTTGAATGCCAGTATGGCACCCACAATTCCAAATACGCCATTCGTATCGAAGAGTGCCTGCGCACATCTGACATGAGCTGGCTGGGAGAAAAGAATGTCAACTGAAGATAACGGCAAGGAAGCAGGAGCAGACGATCCGTTTGCTGGCTGGGCTGAAGCGCTGGAGGAACAAAAAAGCTCGGATGAAAAGCCGGCTGGAGCCGAGCAGGGCGGGCCCCTGTTTGGTGAAGCCATGCAGCCGTTTTCTGGTATGCCAGACGGGTCTGTCAACGATATCAACATGGTGCTTGATATCCCCGTCCAGCTTTCGGTGGAGCTTGGGCGCACCAGGGTTCCCATCAAGTACATCCTGCAGCTGGCACAGGGCTCTGTGGTGGAGCTCGATGCGCTGGCGGGCGAGCCTATGGATGTGCTCGTCAACGGCTACCTGATTGCCCAGGGCGAAGTGGTGGTGGTGAATGACAAATTCGGTATTCGCCTGACCGATGTGGTGACCCCTTCTGAGCGACTGCGTCGGGTCAGCCGTGGGTAGCGCAAGCATGACCCAGACCCTGCTGGTCGTCGTCCTTTTTGTTGGGGCTATGGCGCTACTACCCTGGGCCGTTCGCCGTTTGCAGCAACGCCATGCGATAGGCGGCCTTGCGGCGGGTGCGGCCGCCAAAGTGGTGTCGGCGGTTGCGGTGGGGCCGCATCAAAAAGTGGTCACGGTGGAGGTAGGGCCCGAACATGCCCGCACCTGCCTGGTGATCGGAGTGACTCCACAGCACATCACTTGCCTGCATGTTCTGCCCATGCAGGCTGGCATCGCTGCTCCCGCTGCGTCTGTGGCATCGACATCGTTTCGGGCCGAAATGGAAGTTGCCGCGCAACGGGCGCAGGGATCTGGACATGTCTGAACGACTGGCATGGGCTTGGCGATCCGTCGCGCTTTTGGGCGCTGCGATGCTGTGGTCGCTTGTATTGCCAGGCTCTGCCATGGCGCAGTCGGCGGGCGCGTCGTTGCCGCTTGTGGTCGGAAGCGGCCCGTCTGGTACAAGTTACTCGGTACCCATCCAGACGCTGCTGTTCTTCACGGCTCTGTCGTTTTTACCCGCGGTGCTGTTGATGATGACGGGCTTCACGCGCATCGTGATCGTGCTGTCGCTTTTGCGGCAGGCGCTTGGCACGCAGTCTGCGCCTCCAAACCAGGTCATCATTGGCCTGTCGTTGTTCCTCACGTTTTTTGTCATGGGGCCGACGCTTGACCGCGTGTACGAAGATGCCTATGTGCCGTACACCAAAAATGCCATTACGTTTGAGCAGGCGCTGGACCGCGCCGAAGCGCCCATGCGAGGCTTCATGCTCAAGCAAACGCGACAGTCCGACTTCGCCCTGTTCTCCCGGCTTGCCCGCCTGGATCCCAAGGTCACTGCCGAAACTGCACCGTTGCGCGTTCTGGTGCCGGCCTTTGTGACCAGCGAGCTCAAATCAGCATTCCAGATCGGCTTCATGATCTTCATTCCGTTTCTGGTGATCGACATGGTGGTGTCCAGTGTGCTGATGTCCTTGGGCATGATGATGCTTTCGCCGGTGCTGGTGGCTCTGCCTTTCAAGCTGATGCTGTTTGTGCTGGCAGACGGCTTGAACCTGCTGATCGGTTCCCTGGCAGCGAGCTTCATACCCTGAAGGAGATCCAACATGACGCCACAGACGGTGCTCACAATCGGTCACGATGCATTGACTCTGCTGTTGATGATTTCCATGCCCGTGCTTGGCGTTGTGATGGCTGTAG
>JBKCTS010000188.1:0-1116 GCA_046318695.1 Acidovorax sp. | reverse complement strand
GCGGCGCACCCCGTCTGCGAGCACCGCAGGTTGCCCGAAGCGAATCGCAGGGACGCAGACAGCGGGAGCGCCTTTTCTTTGCTGACTTTCTTTTGGCGAAGCAAAAGAAAGTGAGTCGCATGCCGGGCGACTCCCGGCTTCAGCCCTGAGCTCAGGCACGCGGTGGTTACCGGCCAAGCGGGCTTCGACGGGCTCAGCCTGAACGGGTGGGGGGCGACAGGCTTCGACAGGCTCAGCCCGAACGGTGGGGGGTGGCGTCGAGGCTTCGACAGGCTCAGCCTGAACGGGTGGGTGGAGCGACACAGGCTTCGACAAGCTCAGCCCGAACGGGTGGGGGGGTGCTCTAAACCCAAATCACCCCAACACCCCCGAAACCAACCTCACCACCCGATCACACCTCGCAGCCAGTGCCCCATCGTGCGTCACCATCACAAACGCCGTCCCCTGCTCCCGTGCCAGTTGCAGCATCAGCTCGAACACACCATCCGCCGTGCTCCGGTCCAGGTTGCCCGTCGGCTCATCGGCCAGCACACAAGCAGGCCGCGTGACCAAAGCGCGGGCAATGGCCACCCGCTGGCGCTCGCCGCCCGATAGCTCGGCCGGCCGGTGGTGCAGCCGGTCCTTCAAACCGACCGATGTGAGCACCCGCTCGGCCTCAGCATGGCACTGGGCCAGCGGCGTGCGGCGGATGCGCAGGGGCATGGCCACGTTGTCCAGCGCGCTGAACTCGGGCAGCAGGTGGTGAAACTGGTAGATAAAACCCAGGTGCTGATTACGCATCTGCCCCTGGCGCTCGGGCGAGAGCGATGACATCAGCTCGCCCTGCAGCCGCACCGTGCCCGCCGTGGGCGCATCCAGCCCGCCCAGCAGGTGCAGCAGCGTGCTCTTGCCCGAGCCCGAGGCGCCGACGATGGCCCGCGTCTGGCCGGCGCGCACCTGCAGGTCCACGCCGCGCAGCACCTGCACGTCGAGCACGCCTTCGTCGAAGCGCTTGTGCAGCCCCGCACACTGCAGCACAACGTCATTCATAACGCAGGGCCTCGGCCGGATTGACGCGACTGGCGCGCCAGCTCGGGTACAGCGTGGCGACGAAGGCCAGCAGCAGCGAGATCACGG